>JASHTP010000555.1 GCA_030040495.1 Alphaproteobacteria bacterium | reverse complement strand
CGGCTCGTCGCAGGACGCGGCCGACGGCTTCATCCATTTCTCCACCGCGGCGCAGCTCGCGGCCTCGGCGGCGAAGCATCGCGCCGGCCAGGGCGATCTCGTGCTCGTCGCCGTCGATCCGGCCGCGCTCGGCGACGCGCTCCGCTGGGAGGCGTCGCGCGGCGGCGCGCTCTTCCCGCATCTCTACGGCGCGCTGCCGCTCGAGAGCGTGCGCTGGACGGCGCCGGTGGCGCTCGGCGAAGCCGGCCGCCACCTCCTGCCGGCGCTGGAGTGAGGGCGGCCATGCTCCTCGACCTCGCCCTGCCGCTGCTGCGCCGGCTGCCGCCGGAGACGGCGCATCTTCTCACGCTGCGCGCGCTGCGCTCCGGGCTCGTGCCGCGCCGGGCGCGGCCGGATCCGCCGAGCCTCGCCATCACCCTCTGGGGCCGGCATTTCCCCAACCCGGTGGGGCTTGCCGCCGGCTTCGACAAGAACGCCGAGGTGCCGGACCGCATGCTGCGCTTCGGCTTCGGCTTCGTCGAATGCGGCACCTTGACGCCGCGGCCGCAGAGCGGCAATCCGCGGCCGCGGCTCTTCCGCCTCGAAGAGGACGAGGCGCTCATCAACCGCCTCGGCTTCAACAATGACGGCATCGCCGCGGCGGCGGCGCGGCTCGCCGCGCGCCGGCGCGCGGACGGCATCGTCGGCGCCAACATCGGCAAGAACCGCGAGACGGCGGACGATATCGCCGATTACGTGCGCGGCGTCACGGCGCTGGCGCCGCTCGTCGACTATCTCGTCGTCAACGTCTCCTCGCCCAACACGCCGGGCCTGCGCGAGCTGCAGCGCAAGAGCGCGGTGACGGCGCTGATCGAGCGGCTGATGGCGGCGCGCGCCTCGGTCGCGCCGGAGAATCCGCCGCCGCTGCTGCTCAAGATCGCGCCCGACCTGACGCCGGAGGACCGCGTCGACCTCGCCCAGGCGGCGCTCGCCACCGGCATCGACGGGCTCGTCGTCGCCAACACCACGGTGGCGCGCCCGCCGAGCCTCGCGAGCCCGCAGGCGCACGAGCCCGGCGGGCTCAGCGGCAGGCCGCTCTTCGCGCCCTCGACCGCGCTCACCGCCGAGATGTACCGCCTGACCCAGGGCAGGCTGCCGATCGTCGGCGTCGGCGGCATCGCCTCGGGCGCCGACGCCTATGCCAAGATCCGCGCCGGCGCGAGCCTGGTGCAGCTCTACACCGCGCTCGTCTATCACGGTCCCGGCCTCGTCCAGCGCATCAAGCGCGAGCTGGCGGCGCTGCTCGCCCGCGACGGCTTCGCCACGCTCGCGCAAGCGGTGGGCGCGGCCGAGCATTCGCCGCGCGCGCCGGCGCATGGGCACTAGGAGCCTGGGAGCCGCGCCGGCGCGATGAGCCTCAGCCTGCTGTCCGGCCTCGCCGAGATCGCCGGCGATTATGACGGCTTCATCCTCGATCTCTGGGGCGTGCTGCATGACGGCACCGCGCCCCTTCCCGGCGTCGTCGACGCGCTCGGCCGGCTCAAGCAGGCCGGCAAGCGGCTCGCGGTGCTGTCGAACGCGCCGCGCCGCGCCGCGCTGGTCGAGGCGCGAATGAACGAGATCGGCATCGCGCGCGGGCTCTACGACCACGTCCACTCCTCGGGCGAAGAGGCGTGGCAGCATCTGCGCCGCCGCGACGATCCCTTCTACGCCGCGCTCGGCCGGCGCTGCTATCACATCGGCCCGGCGCGCGACGACAACATGCTGGAAGGCGTCGCGCTCGACCGCGTCGCCGACATCGCCGCCGCGGACTTCATCCTCAACACCGGCCCCTCCGACTGGGACGAGACGGTGGCGCAGTACGAGCCGCTGCTCCAGGCGGCGCGGGCGCGCGACCTGCCCATGGTCTGCGCCAATCCCGACCTCGTCGTCATGCATCAGGGGCATCGCGCGATCTGCGCCGGCGCGGTGGCCGAGCGCTATGCGGAGCTGGGCGGGCGCGTGCGCTGGCACGGCAAGCCGTTCCGCGCGGTCTACGACACCTGCTTCGCCGCGCTCGGCATCGCCGACCGGCGGCGCATCCTCGCCGTCGGCGACAGCTTGCGCACCGACATCGCCGGCGCCAACGCCGCCGGCATCGACGCGCTGTTGGTGACCGGCGGCATCCATGCCGAGGAGTTCGGCCTTTCCGGCGGCCAGCCCGATCTCGACCGGCTGTTCGCGGCGGTCGCCGCCAGCGGCCACCGGCCGCGCGCGGTGATCGCGCATTTCCGCTGGTAGGCCAAGGTCATCGGTGCGGCTCCCGCGTTTGCCCTGGCTTCGCCGAAGCGAAGCCGCCTCGGACGAGCGCCTTCGCGCTCGCCTAGTGATCGCCGCGGTGGAGGAGAGAGCCGGCGAGGCCGGTGTCGTAGGCGAGCCCGGCCGCGGTCAGCACCGCCGCGCGCGGGAACATCGACTTGATGAGGCCCTTGCGCTCGAGCGCGACCCAGGCGGCCTCGTTGCCGAGCCCGCTCGCGTCGCGCGTCAGCACCACCGCCTCGCCGAGATGGAAATGGTCGCCATGCGGCTGCGGCAGGTTCGAGACCAGCACCGCGCCCGGCTCCTCGGCGGGGCGGCTATGGTCCGGCAGCCGCGCCAGCTCCTGCATCAGGGTCAAGGTGCGCAGCTGCAGCGGATTGAGACCGAGCGGGTTCTTCTTCGGCGGCATCGGCGCATCTAAGCGCGGCGCGGCGCCCCGCGTCAAACCCGGCTGCGGCGGCGATGGCGCCCCGGGCCGGGGCGTGGCAGACTGCCGGGGAATAAGCTCGGTCGAGGGGGAGGAAACGATGACGGCCTTCTGGCGCGCGGCGGCGGCCGCGGCGGTGCTGCTCGGCTTTGCCGGCGCCGCCCAGGCGCAGCTGCTGATCAGCGGCAATGACGAGAAGCAAGCCTTCGTGGACGGCAAGCCGGTCACCTATCCGCCCGGCAAGGACACGCTGTCGATCATCGACATCGCCAACCGCACCAAGCCGCGCATCATCGCCAATCTGCCGATGATAAACACGGTGGTCGGCCCGCCGGTCAATCTCGCCATCACCCCCGACCAGAAGCTGGCGCTGGTCGCCAACTCGCTCGACTGGGTGAAGGAGGGCGAGGCCTGGAAGGGCGTGCCCGACAACAAGCTCTTTGTCGTCGACCTCTCGGTCTCGCCGCCCAAGCAGATCGCCACGCTCGAGATCGGCAAGCAGCCTTCGGGCATGGCGATCAACCGCGCCGGCACCCTGGCGCTGGTCGCCAACCGCGCCGACGACACGGTGAGCGTGCTCGCCATCAACGGCAAGGAGGTGAAGCTCATCGACAGCGTCTCGGTGAGCAGCGGCGGCCCCGGCAAGGAGCAGCCCTCCGCCGTCGCCATCAGCCCCGACGGCAAGCACGCCCTCGTCGCCAAGTTCGCCGCCAACAAGGTGGCGTTGCTCACCATCGACGGGCAGAAGGTGACCTACACCAAGTACGACATGGCCACCGGCCTCTGGCCCTACAACGTCGCCATCACGCCCAACGGCAGGATCGCCATCGCCGGCAACAATGGCGGCGCCGGCTCGTCCGACGGGCAGGTCGACACCGCGGCGATCATCGACATGGAGGCCGATCCGCCGCGCGTCATCGACCAGGTGGCGGTCGGCGACGGGCCCGAGGGCCTCGCCATCAGCCCGACCGGCGCTTTCGCGGTCGAAGTCATCCTCAACGGCGCGAACCTGCCGCACGACCGGTTCTACTACCACCCGCACTCCTACGTCTCGCTGCTCAAGATCGACGGCAAGAAGGTGCGCAAGGTGTCCGAGACGCCGGTCGGCGGCCTCGCCGAGGGCGTCGCCTTCAGCCCCGACGGCAAGTACCTCTATGTCGGCAATTTCATGGATGGCGACATCACCATCCTCAGGCTCGAAGGCAACCGGCTGGTCAAGGCCGGCGCGCTGAAGCTGCCCGGCCACCCGGCATCGATGCGCGGCGGCCCGAGCTGAGCCGGCGCGGCAAACGCTCAGCGGCGCTCCCGGGCGGAGCGCCGCTACTGGACCTCCGCCTCGCGATTGCCGAGCTTGGCGATGAGCCGCAGGATATCGGCCTGGAGCTGCGGATCCTTGATGCCGTAATAGCCGCGGATCAGCGACATGATCTCGCGGCGGTCGAAGGTCTCGCTGATCTCCGGCGCGGCCTCCTGCGCCAGATTCTTGGCGACCAGCCCGTCGGGATAGCCTTCGAAGAAGAAGCCCGGCGAGACCTGCAGCACCTGGGCGACGTCGTAGAGCCGGCTGGCGGAAATGCGAATGTCCCCGGATTCGTATTTCTGCACCGCCTGGAACGAGACGCCGATCTTCCCGGCAAGCGCACCCTGGCTCAGCCCGAGCTGGATGCGACGCAGCCGCATGCGTCCGCCGACATAGACGTCGATCGGATGCGGCGCATTGTCCTTTTGGAGCATCATTGGTGGTTTGCAACCTACGATGATTGGTTGTGAGCCGTAGCGGCAGTTCCCGATCGATCCCCGCGCGCTGCGGGGATCGGTTTGTTTTTTTCGAGGGCTGGCGTGCTGCCGGCTGCGCGGCGTCGTCACCGCGCCGCTTCCGGCGACCTCAAGCTTTGATGAAGCCCCGACGGCCCCCAGGCGGGACGGATGGCGCCGGAAGTCGAGAGTCGCCTCGGGCGTCGAACCACCCCTAATTGCATGCTAGCCGATGCCGGCGATATCGCAAACGCTTTATCCGTCCGTGATCGACCCGCCGGACGAATTGTATCTGGATCGTAACACCTTGAAAAAAGCCGTTAAAACGGTAGTGCTTAGAGGTCCCCGGCTCTCGACAAATTGTCATTCACTTGCCATTTCTGCAAGCCTGCCTTGCGTCCGCGCGGGAGCACAGGCCTCGCTTCGCGGCGCACCATGCGCCATGCGCGCCATGGTCCTCGACGCCGCCGGCACGCCGCTTCGGCTCGAGGAGCGAGCGGAGGCCGGCGTTCCCGGCGCCGGCCAGGTGGCGATCCGGGTGCGGGCCTGCGGCGTCTGCCGCACCGACCTGCACATCGTCGATGGCGAGCTCGACCGGCCGAAGCTGCCGCTGATCCCCGGCCACGAGATCGTCGGCAGGGTCGAGGCGCTGGGCGCCGGCGTGACCGGGCTGAAGCCAGGCGACCGCGTCGGCGTGCCGTGGCTCGGCTGGACCTGCGGCACCTGCGCCTATTGCCGCGCGGGGCGCGAGAATCTCTGCGCCGAGGCGCGCTTCACCGGCTATCAGATCGATGGCGGCTATGCCGAGCTGGCGATCGCCGACGCGCGCTACTGCTTCAAGCTGCCCGCGGGCTATGACGACGTCGCGGCGGCGCCGCTGCTCTGCGCCGGGCTCATCGGCTATCGCGCGCTCCGGCTTGCCGGCCCGGCCGAGCGGCTCGGCCTCTACGGCTTCGGCGCCGCCGCCCACATCGCGGTGCAGGTGGCGCGCCATCTCGGCCAGAAGGTCTATGCCTTCACCAAGCCCGGCGACAAGGCGGGCCAGGATTTCGCCCGCGGGCTCGGCGCCTTCTGGGCCGGCGGCTCGGACCGTCCCGCGCCCGAGCCGCTCGACGCCGCGCTGATCTTCGCGCCGGTGGGGGCGCTGGTGCCGGCGGCGCTGGCGGCCACCGCCAAGGGCGGCACCGTGGTCTGCGCCGGCATCCATATGAGCGACATCCCGTCCTTCCCCTATCGCCTGCTGTGGCAGGAGCGCGTCGTCCGCTCGGTCGCCAATCTGACGCGGCGCGACGGCGAGGAGTTCCTGGCGCTGGCGCCCCAGGTGCCGGTGCGCACGACGACCGTGCCCTTCCCGCTCGCCGAGGCCAACGAGGCGCTGCGCCAGCTGCGCGAGGGCGAGATCGAAGGCGCCGCGGTGCTGGTGCCTTAGCCTCTATGCGGGATTGAGCCGCCGCGTCCAGTCGCGCAGCGCGACGAGCAGCTGGCCGATGAGGTCGCGCGTCGGCTGGTCGGTGAGCTTGCCTTGCGCGTCGAACCGGCTCCCCGCCTGGGCGATCAGCACCTCGGGCTTGTTGACCGGGAACATGTTGAGGAAGACGAAGCATTGGCGCAGGTGATACTGCGCCCGCGTCGTGCCCCACAGGCTCGGGGTCGCGCCCATGACCGCCACCGGCTTGCCGATCACCGGCGGATCGGGCGGCCGCGAGGCCCAGTCGATGGCGTTCTTGAGCACGCCCGAAAAGGAGTAGTTGTATTCCGGCGTGGCGAAGAGCAGCGCGTCGGCGGCGGCGATCTGCTCGCGCAGGCGCTGCACCGGCGCCGGATATCCCGCCGCGCGCACATCGTCGTTGTAGAGCGGAAGCTCGGAGATGTCGGCGATCTCCAGGCTCAGGCCTTCCGGCACCAGCTCCTGGGCGGCGCGCAAGGCGGCGCTGTTGAACGAGGCCTTGCGCAGGCTGCCGGAGATGCCGAGCGTCTTCACCACACGCGATTGAGCCATGAACTCCCCTCCTGAGGCACGGTTTTGCCCAAGCCATAGGGCGCGACGGCGCGCCCGGCAAGCGCGATTTCAGCGCGCGAGATAGGCGGCGAGCGCCGCCGTCGCCGCCGGCGGCAGGACGAGGCCGAGCTTGCTGCGGCGCCACAGAACATCCTCGGCGGTCGCGGCCCATTCCTGGGCGACGAGCCAATCGACCTCGCGCGCGCTGAGCCCGGCGCCGAAATCCTGGCCGAGATCCTCCGGCCGCGCGGCGTCGCCGAGGAGGCGGACGGCGTCGCTGCCATAGCTCTGCGCCAGGCGCCGCACCCGCCCGGCGCCGAGCCAGGGCCGCTCGGCGAGCAGCGAGGCGGCGAGCGCCGGAGC
>JASHTP010000043.1 GCA_030040495.1 Alphaproteobacteria bacterium | reverse complement strand
GCGGCTGGCCCTGGCTCGGCGCCGCCGGCTGCGTCTGCCCCTGCTGCGTCGGCTGCGGCGGCGGCGGCGGGCGCTTCGCCGGGAACAGCAGCTGGAAGCCGAAGAGAATCGCGAAGGAGATGACCAGCGCGATGATGACGTTGCGGTTCTGGTCGTTCATGAGGGCCTAGCGGCAATCCGGGCAGGAGTGGGGTGGGTGGGCGCGCCCGGACGGCACCGGGTCGTAGCCGCTGCCGCCCCAGGGATGGCAGCGCAGCAGCCGCCGCAGCGCGAGCCAGCAGCCGCGCGCCGCGCCGTGCACTTCGATCGCCTCGGCCGCATAGTCCGAGCAGCTCGGCAGATAGCGGCAGCTCGGCAGCAGCAGCGGCGACAGCGCGAGCTGATAGGCGCGGATGAGGCCGCGCAGCAGGGCGTTCAGCACCGGTCCCTCGCCATTCCTCGCGCCTCGCTCATCGCTCGCCGTCGCGCCACGCGCCGAGCCGCTTCAGCGCTCCTTCGAGATCCGCCAGCAGCGCGGCGAAGGGCCGGCTGACGGTGCCGGCGCGGGCCACCAATACATAGTCATGCCCCGCCGCCGCGTGTAGCGGCATCACCCGGTCCACCGCCGCCCGGAGCCGGCGCCGCGCCCGGTTGCGGACGACGGCGATGCCGACCTTGCGACTGGCGGTGAAGCCGACCCGCGGCGCCGCTTCCGCCTCGGCGGCTTCCGCCGGACGGCGCAGCGCCTGCAGGACGAGGCCCGGCGCCGCCGACCGGCGGCCTTTCTCGGCGATGCGCAGGAACTCCGCCCGCCGCTTCAGCCGCGCAAGGCCGGCCATGGCGCGCTCAGCCTTGCGCTAGGCGGCGTGCGGCTCAGGCGGAGAGCCGCTTGCGCCCTTTGGCGCGGCGCCGCGCCAGGACGCCGCGGCCGCCGACCGTGGCCATGCGGGCGCGGAAGCCATGACGGCGCTTGCGGACGATTTTGCTCGGCTGATAGGTGCGCTTCACGGCACGGCACTCCGGCGACACTTCTCAAGGGATCGAGGCCGCTGTATAGGGGAGCCGCCCGGGCAAGTCAACGCCGCGCGGTTTCCGGCGACTCACGCGAAGGTGACCGCGGCCGGGCCGGGCGGAGGCCGCCCCCGGCTCGCGAGACGGGCTACACTCCGGCGCAACAGGGCGGAGCCGGCGATGGACGGGGCGCGCGAAGAGCAACAAGCGGCAGGAGGGCTGCGCCGTTTCCTGCCGGTGATCCTGCTGCTGGCGGCGATCGGCGCCTTCTTCGCCCTGGGTCTCGGCCGCTACCTGACCTTCGAGGCGCTGGCCGAGCACCGCGACTGGCTGCTCGGCGCCGTGGCGCGGGCGGGGATGCTGGCGCCCTTCGCCTTCATCGCCGTCTATACCGCGGTGGCGGCGCTTTCCGTCCCCGGCGGCGTCTTCCTCACCGTCGCCGGCGGCTTTCTCTTCGGCCCCTGGCTCGGCGGGCTCTATTCGCTGGTCGGCGCGACGCTCGGCGCCAGCATCATCTTCGAGATCGCGCGCAGCAGCTTCGGCGAGGTGCTGCGCCGCCGCGCCGGGCCGTTCCTGCGCCGGGTCGAGGCCGGCTTCCGCGAGAACGGCGCGAGCTACCTGCTGTTCCTGCGGCTGGTGCCGCTCTTCCCCTTCTGGCTGGTCAATCTGGTGCCGGCCTTCTTCGGCGTGAGGCTGCGCACCTTCGTGCTCTGCAGCTTCTTCGGCATGGCGCCGGGCGGCTTCGTCTATGCCAGCGTCGGCGCCGGCGCCGGCGCGCTCATCGAGCAGGGCCAGGCGCCCGACCTCCGCATCATCTTCCAGCCGCGCGTGCTGCTGCCGCTGATCGCGCTGGCGGCGCTGTCGCTGCTGCCGGCGCTCTACAAATGGCACCAGGCGCGGCGCAGGCAGGCGGCGCCGTGAGCGAGCGCATCGACGTCGATCTCTGCGTCATCGGCGCCGGCTCCGGCGGGCTCAGCGTCGCCGCCGGCGGGGCGCAGCTCGGCATGAAGACGGTGCTGGTCGAGCGCGGCAGGATGGGCGGCGACTGCCTCAATTACGGCTGCGTGCCGTCGAAGGCGCTGCTCGCCGCGGCCAAGCGGGTCAAGGCGGCGCGCGCCTACCGCGAGTTCGGTCTCGACGGCGCGCCGCCCAGGGTCGATTTCGCCGCCGTCATGCACCATGTCGAGGAGGTCATCGCCGCCATCGCGCCGCACGATTCGGTCGAGCGCTTCGAGGGCATGGGGGTGCGCGTCGTCGCCGCGTCGGCGCGCTTCGCCGGGCCGCGCGAGGTCCTGGCCGGCGACCTCCTCGTGCGCGCCCGCCGCATCGTCATCGCCACCGGCTCCTCGCCGAGCGTGCCGCCGATCCCCGGCTTCGCCGAGACGCCGTTCCTCACCAACGAGACGATCTTCGACAACCGGGTGCTGCCCGAGCATCTCATCATCATCGGCGGCGGCCCGATCGGCATGGAGATGGCGCAGGCGCACCGCCTGCTCGGCGCGCGCGTCACCGTGCTCGAGGCGGCGACGGCGCTGGCGAAGGACGATCCCGAGCTGGCGCAGCTGCTGATCGAGCGGCTGCGCGGCGACGGCGTGGTCATCGAGGAGGGTGTCCGCATCCGCCGCGTCGAGCCGGCGGGGCAGGGCGTCGCCGTCCTGCTCGAGGACGGCGCCGGCGAGCGGCGGATCGAGGGCTCGCACCTGCTGGTGGCGGCGGGACGGCGCGCCAACCTCGCCGGGCTCGCTCTCGATCGGGCCGGCATCCGCACCGACGCGCGCGGCGCGCTCGTCCTCGACCGGCGGCTGCGCACCAGCAACCGCCGCGTCTACGCCGCGGGCGACGCGGCGGGCGGTCCGCAATTCACCCACATCGCCTCCTATCACGCCGGCATCGTCATCCGCAACGCGCTGTTCCGCCTGCCGGCCAAGGTCGATTACCGCGCGCTGCCCTGGGCGACCTACACCGATCCCGAGCTCGCCCAGGTCGGGCTCACCGAAGCCGAGGCGCTGAAGGCGCATCCCGGCGACGTCAGCGTGCTGCGCTGGTCGCTCGTCGAGAACGACCGCGCCCAGGCCGAGCGCGAGACGCGCGGCCTGGTCAAGGTGCTGGCGCGGCGCAACGGGCGGGTGCTCGGCGCCTCGATCCTGGCGCCGCAGGCGGGCGAGCTCATCCAGAGCTGGGGCCTCGCCATCAGCGGCGGCCTCAAGCTCGCGGCGATGGCCGGGCTCATCGCGCCCTATCCGACCTTCGGCGAGGCGAGCAAGCGCGCCGCCGCCAGCTTCTTCCTGCCCAAGCTCTTCAACGACCGCACGCGCCGCCTCCTGCGGCTGCTGGCGAAGCTGGGGTGAGCGGAAGATGACCTCGCGCCTCGCCGGCCGCTTCTCCCTGCCGCCTTTCCTGCGCGGCCTGTCCGCGCGGCTGCTGGTGCTCACCGTGATCTTCGTCATGGTGAGCGAGGTGCTGATCTTCGTGCCGTCGGTGGCGCGCTTCCGGCTCAACTATCTCCAGGCCAAGGTGGCCGACGCGGAGCTCGCCATCCTCGCGCTCGAGGCGACGCCGGACAACATGGTGAGCGAGCCGCTCGCCCGCGAGCTGCTGGCGCATGTCGGCGCGCACTTCATCGTGCTGCACAAGCCGGCGGTGACGCTGATGCTCGACACCGGCACGCCGACGCGCATCGACGCCACCTACGATCTCGGCGACGACGGCTTCATGCGGCTCATCGCCGACGCGCTGACGACGCTGGTCGACCGACACAACCGCGTCCTGCGCGTCCTCGACCTGTCGCCACGCGACCCGCATGTCGTCGTCGAGGCGGCGATCGACGAGGCGCCGCTGCAGAAGGCGATGCGCGACTATGCGAGCCACATCCTCGAGCTTTCCGTCGTCATCTCGCTCATCACCGCGGCGCTGCTCTATCTGGCGCTGCAATGGCTGCTGGTGGCGCCGCTGCGCCGGCTGACCCAGAGCATGGTGTCGTTCCGCGCCGATCCCGAGGACGAATCGCGCTCGATCGCGCCGTCGCGCCGCGCCGACGAGCTCGGGCTGGCGCAGCGCGAGCTCGCCCAGATGCAGGAGACGGTGCGCCAGGCGCTGCGCCACAATGCGCGCCTCGCCGCGCTCGGCACCGCCGTCACCAAGATCAACCACGACCTCCGCAACATCCTGTCGACGGCGCGGCTGATGTCGGACAGCCTCGCCGACAGCGAGGTGCCGGAGGTCAAGCGCGTGACGCCGCGCCTGCTCGCCGCCATCGACCGGGCCGTGGCGCTCTGCACCAACACGCTCCGCTTCACCCGCGAGGGCGCGCCGCCGCTGCGCCGCACGCGCTTCGCGCTCGCCGGCCTGGTCGAGGAGATCGCGGCGCTGGTCGAGCCCAAGAGCGAGGACGGCGCGCGGCTCCACAACAAGGTGGCGCCGACGCTGATGGTCGAGGCCGATCGCGAGCAACTGTTCCGCGTCGTGCTCAACCTCGCGCGCAACGCCATCGAGGCCGGGGCGCGCCACGTCACCATCGCCGCCCGGCCCGACATCGAGGCGATCAACATCGAGATCGCCGACGACGGCCCGGGCCTGCCGCCCAAGGCGCGCGACAATCTGTTCCGGCCTTTCGCCGGCTCGGCGCGGCCGGGCGGCACCGGCCTCGGCCTCGCCATCGCGCGCGAGATCATGCGCGCCCATGGCGGCGACATCGTGCTTGCCGACAGCACCGGCGCCGGCAGCGCCTTCATGCTCACGCTCCCGGCGCCGCAGGAGCGCGAGGACAACGTGATCGAGATCGCCAACCGCCGGCGCGAAATTTAGGTCTGGGACCCGGAATCACACACGGCTGAGACAGCCGGTAGGACCGTCGAACCCCACCTCACCCTCCCACGCCTTCGGCGCGGGTCCCTCCCTCTCCGCCCCATTGGGGCGGAGAGGGTCGGGGTGAGGTGGGGCGACTCACGGAAATGCGATCGCCGGTACTAAGAGCGCTTCAACGCCGCGCGGAAGGTTTCGCGCGCGGCCGAGCCGTGGATGAAGGTGTAGTCCTG
>JASHTP010000554.1 GCA_030040495.1 Alphaproteobacteria bacterium | reverse complement strand
CGAGCGCATCGCACTGCGCCGGGTCGCCGACGTCGCAGGCGAAGCTCCGGGCGGCGCCGCCGAGCGAGCGCGCCGTGCGCTCCGCCGCCGCGCCGTCGATGTCGACGGCGAGGAGGCGCGCCCCTTCCCCGGCCATGCCGCGGGCGATGCCCTCGCCGATCCCCGATCCCGCGCCGGTGACCAGCGCGACGCGGCCCTCGAGCAATCCGTCCATGACTCTCCTCCCGGTTTGCGGCCCGGCGGCTCACGCCAGCGGCGTCGCCGAGCCTTCATACATGAAAGTGAACGGCTTCGGCCCTTTCATATAGCCGGTGCCGAGCTCGCCGATCTCGAAGCCCGCGGCGCGGAGCAGCGCGTCGGTCTTGCGGTCCAGATGACAGCCGCCGCCGATCCGCTTCCAATAAGGCGTCAGGCGCCGCTGCCAGCGCTCGACGCCAGGCTCCGGCGCCAGGCCGTGCTCGACGAAGAGCAGCCTGCCGCCCGGACGCAGCACGCGCTTCAACTCGCGGAGCGAGGCCGCGGGATCGGCGACGGTGCAGAGCGTCCAGGTCATGACCACGGTGTCGAAGGCGCCGGCGGCGAACGGCAGACGCTCGGCCGCGGCGCGGATCAGCAGCAGCGGCCGCGCCGACCCGGCGCCGCGCGCCTGCGCCAGCGCGAGCAGCGACGGCGAGGGATCGACGCCGCAGATCCGCTCCGCCGCCGGACCGTAGAACGGCAGGTTGAGGCCGGAGCCGACGCCGATCTCGAGCACCCTGCCGCGCGCGGCCGCGATCACGCGCCGGCGATAGGCGGCAAGCCGCCGATGGCGCATCGTCAGGTCCAGCAGGCGCGGCAGCACCCGGCGTTCGTACCAGCCCAAGAGGAACCTCGCCGCGTCGCTATGGCGCGGCCGCCCGGCCGCGTCAACGCCGCCTCAGGCCGGGCGCGGCTCGTCGCGCAAGGCCGACAAGGTCAGGAACGGCGTCATGCCGACGAGCAGGCTCGCGACGGCGAAGCCGATCACGAGATCGTAGCCGCCGCTCCAATCGTGCAGCAGGCCGCCGGCCCAGGATCCCAACGCCTGGCCGACGCCGGCGCCGATGGTGATGGCGCCGAAGATGGTGGCCGAGGCGCGGCCGCGGAAGAGCCGCATCGCCGTCGTCGAGATCAGCGGCCCGCGCGAGCCGAGCGTGCTGCCGAAGCAAAGGACGAAGCCGCCGAGCAGCCAGAAGCTGGGGTGGAGGCGGATCAGCCACAGCATGACGACGCCGGCGATGGTGACGACGTAGCTGAGCAGCACCGAGGGGCGCCTGCCGATGACGCCGTCGAGCCAGCTCACCGCGATCATGCCGATGGGCAGCAGCGCGCCGCTGAAGCCCCAGGCCGTCGCCGCCTCCATCGGCGCGAAGCCGGCATCGCGCAGATAGGCGACGACCTCGACGGCGATGTCGAACATGCCGAGGCTGGTGAAGAAGAAGGTGCAGAACAGGCCCCAGAAGCCGGCATGCCGCATCGCCTGCAACAGGGTGAAGCCGGCGGCGAGATCGACGCCGGCGCCGCGCGCGGCGGGGCGTTCGAGCGCGGGATTGCCGGCGCGGTAGGCGCGCCAGGGCAGCAGCAGCAGCGGCAGCAGCAGCAGCAGCAGCGCGGCGCCGATCCCGCGATAGGCACCGCGCCAGCCGAAGCGCTCGACCAGGAGCTGGGCGAGCGGCACCAACACGAAGATGCCGAAGCCATAGGCGGAGAAGACGATGCTGGCGGCGGTGACCAGCCCCTTGCCGTACCAGCGGCTCAACAGCGCGATGTTGGGCACGTTGCCGAGGCAGGTGGCGGCGACGCCGACGCCGAGCCCGGCGGCGAGCTGAAGCTGCCAGAGCGAGTGGGCGAAGGCGGCGAGCGAGAGCGAAAGGCCGAGCAGCCCGAGCCCCAGCGCATAGACCACGCGCGGCCCCGAGCGGTCGAAGACGCGGCCGACGAAAGGCCCGACCAGCCCGCTCGCCAGCGCGTAGAGCGAATAGATCGACACCACCTCGGCGCGCGGCCAGCCGAAATCGCGCGACAGCGGCACGACGAAGACCGAGAAGCTGTCGGGCAGCCCGCGCGCCAGCGCCCCCAGGACGAAGCAGAGGGCGAGCACGGCGAGCGCGGTGCGGCGCGGACCGGCCGGCAGCATGGCTCGCTATCCCCAGGGACCGCGCTGCGGCCGGCGCGTCGAGAAGGCGACGCTGCGCCGCGGCTGCAGCATGGGGACGCCGCGGCGGCGGAACAGCGGCACCAGCGCCATGCCGAGGACGAAGCCGCCGACATGCGCCCAGAAGGCGACGCCGGGCCCGCCGCCGGTGCTCGCCAGCGCGCTCAGAAGCTGCAGCAGAAACCACGATCCCAGCACGAACACCGCCGGCACGGCGATGAGCCGCACGAAGATGAAGATCCAGACGAGGACCACGACGTTGGCGCGCGGATGCAGCACGAGATAGGCGCCGAGCGTGCCGGCGATGGCGCCGCTGGCGCCGATCATCGGCACTTCCGCGGCGGGGTCGGCGAGCGCCTGGGTCAGTGCCGCGGCGACGCCGCAGAGCAGGTAGAAGACGAGATAGCGCGCCGTGCCCATCGCGCTCTCGACGCCGCGGCCGAAGAGCCAGAGATAGAGCATGTTGCCGAGGAGATGCAGCCAGCCGCCATGCAGGAACATGCTGGTGAAGAGCGTGACCCAGGGCGGCACGAGCTGCAGCTGCGGCGGCAGCTCGCCGGTGCCGAAGAGCACCGCCGGCACCGTGCCGTAGGCGAAGGCGAGCTCGGCCTCGGCGCGCGGCCCGAGGCTCTCTTGCCAGAGAAAGACCAGCGTGCAGGCGGCGATGAGGCCGTAGGTGACGAGCGGCACCGTGGTGCGGGGATTGTCGTCGTAGAGCGGCAGGATCAGCATCGCCTAGAGCGGCCTCTCCGCCATCGCCGCCCGGCCCCAGCCGACCGCGGCGTAGATCAGCGGCGTCGCCACCGTGGCGATGACGAGCTTGACGAGGTACTGGCCGAGAATGGCGGGAAGCAGCGGCGCCGCTCCGGCAAAGGCGATGGTGATGAAGACGATCGTGTCGACGAGCTGGCCGAGCAAGGTGCTGCCCCAGCTCCTGAGCCACAGCCTCTCGCCGCCCAGCCGGGTGCGTTTCAGCAGAAAGAAGCCCACGACGTCGAGATGCTGGCCCAGGAGATAGGCGGTCCAGCCGCCCAGCAGCAGCCGCGGCGAGGCGCCCAGCACCTGCTCGAAGGCCTGCTGATGCGTCCAGAAGCCGGCGGCGGGGAGGTGGATGGCGAGCTCGAAGAAGGCGACCGAGAGCGCCATGGCGGCAAGCCCGAGATTGACCACGAGGCGCGCATAGAAGCGGCCGAACAGCTCGGCGATCGAGCCGAGCAGGACGAAGCTCAGCATGTAGCTGATCACCGTCGCCGACGCGGCAAGCCCGGCGGGAAGCGCGATGAGCTTGGACCCCGCGGCGTTGCTGGCGACGACCAGGCTGGTATGGATCGTCATCAGCACGACGAAGACGCGGATGTTCCTGTCGGTGAGCGCCACCGGCGCGGCCTGGGTCATCGGGTTCCCCCGGGGCCTGTCATGCCCTGCCCGGCGCGGCTTGTCGATGGGCAAGGGGGGGATTGATCTCGATCAATGTCCCCCGGCCGGCCCCGTCGCATGATGCCGCATTCGCTCGAAAGGAGGGGGTCATGGTCGGGATCGTGCTCAGCGCCGAACAGGTCAAGGCGGCGCCGCCGGCGGTGCGCCAGTGGCTCGAGCAGCAGGTCGCCGCCGATTTCTCGCCCCTCCCGTCCGACCTGCCGGAGCCGGCGGCCGACTTCGATGCGGAGCGGATCGCCGCCTGCAGCCTGCCCGAGATCCTGCAGATCTTCGAGCGCATCCGGCATGACGGGCTCGCCTGCCGGATCTTCCTCGAATTCGGCCAGGAGCCGGTGGCGACGCTCCACCCCTCGCCGCTCTATGCCCTCGACATCGCCGAGATCGTGCGCGACACCGGCATCACCGAGGGCAACCGGCTCGTCGCCTGCCTCAATCTGATCAACTCCGCGCTCCAGGTGGTGCGCGCCGATCCCGACGCCACGCTCTTCGCCTTCGACGGCAACGATCGCTGCTACGTCCACGAGACGACGCACCGCGCGCTCCATCTGCTGCGGCACGACTTGCTGGCGCCGCGCGAAGCGCCGCGGCCGACGCAGCGCGACCATTTCTCCGTGACCTGCGAGCCGCCCTACCGCTGCGCGGCCGATGCCGCCGACACTAAGGCCAGGTCGGCGTTGCTCACCTGAAGGGGGTAGCTGCGTGGCGGGCTGGCGGGCGGCGTCAATTTCATTGACCCGCCCGCCGGTCTTTTCGTCCCGACCGGCAGCGGTCTAGACTCGGCGGCGCATGGACCCGAAGAACCCCGTCACCCTGCTGATCCCGCTGGTCGGCATCGCGCTGATCCTGGCGGCGGTGTGGCTGACGGGCGGGGCGCGGCGGGCGCGGCTCGACCGGGCGCTGGTGCTGCGCCGGCTCGCCGAGGATCTGCCGGACTTCGCCGCCGGCGAGATGGTCATCGACGCCGATGGCGCCGGCGCGCTCATCGCCGAAGCCGGCGGCACGGCCCACGCGGTGGCCTTCGCCGCCGGCGACAAGGTGGTGGTGCGCCGGCTCGAACGCCGCGATCTCCGGCGCGTCGCGCTCGCGGGCGACCGCCTCACCATCGACACCGGCGATTTCACCCATGGCAGGGTCGTGCTGGCGCTGCCGGGCGAAGGCGCGCGCTGGGCGGCGCGGCTCGCGCCCGGGGAGCGCGCGCCGTGACGCTCGAGCCGCGCCTCGCCGACCCGGTCCAGCTCGCCATCCCGGCCTTCATCCTGCTGGTGCTGCTGGAGATCGCCGTGGCCCGCGCCCGCCGCCGGCCGGCCTACGAGCTGCGCGACACCGCGGCCTCGCTCGCCATGGGCCTCGGCAATCTCGCGGTCGGGCTCGTCGCCGGCGCCGGCGTCTATGTCGCGCTGAACTTCGTCCATCAGTTCCGCCTCGTCGACATCGGCTATCGCTGGTGGAGCTTCGCCCTCATCCTCTTCGCCGAGGATCTGACCTATTACGGCTTCCACCGGCTGAGCCACCGCAGCCGCTTCTGGTGGGCGGCGCATGTCAATCACCACTCCTCGCAGCATTACAACCTGTCGACGGCGCTGCGGCAGACCTGGACCGGCGGGCTCTTCGACTGGGTGCTGTGGCTGCCGCTGGCGCTCGTGGGATTCCCGCCGGCGCTCATCGTCTTCGAGAAGGGCGTGAGCCTCGTCTACCAGTTCTGGATCCACACCGAGGCGATCGGCCGGCTGCCGCGCTGGTTCGAGGCGGTGATGAACACGCCGTCCCATCACCGCGTGCACCACGCCACCAATCCGCGCTATCTCGACCGCAACTATGCCGGCATCTTCATCCTGTGGGACCGGCTCTTCGGCAGCTTCGTCGAAGAGGAGCCGGGCGATCCCTGCCGCTACGGCATCGTGCACAATCTCGGCAGCTTCAACCCGCTGCGCATCGCCTTCCACGAATGGGTGGCGATCGCCCGCGACCTCGCCGCCGCGCGCTCCTGGCGCGAGCGGCTGGTCTTCCTGCTGGCGCCGCCCGGGCGCTGCTTCGACGGCTCGCGCCGGACCACCGACGAGATCCGGGCGCAGTGGCTGAATGCCGCAATAGCACCGGCGCGTCCTTCGACAGGCTGAATCCGCAGCATTTTCGCCGTATCCCCGCCGTCTCCCGCGCGCCGGAAAGGATTGGGCAGGGATTGTCGCCTAGCTTCGGGCGATGATGGATGGAAGCGACGCAATCAAGACACGGGGCGCCGCGCTCGCCTCGACGGCGAAGCTGCCCGGGCAGATCGGCGTCGTCATCGCCGTCTCCGGCTTCAAGCTCTCCTGCCTGATCTTCGCCGGCGCGGCCGGGAGCGACGGCGCCCGCATCGGCGCGCTGCTCAAGGTGCCGACGGCAAGCTCGGCCGCCTTCGGCTTCGTCGCCAGCCTCGCCTTCGAGAACGCGGCCGGCGACGCGCCGGCGGCGACCGCCGAGATCGATCTCCTCGGCGAGACCTCGAGCCGCGACGGCAAGGCGGGCTTCGCGCGCGGCATCTCGGTCCATCCCGCGCTCGGCGCCGCGGTCTTCGCCGCCACCTCCGAGGACATCGCGCTCATCTACGCCAAGCCCAACACCTGGACGCTCGCCATCGGCACCTTGCACCAGGACGAGACGCGGCCGGCCTTCCTGCTGTCGCAGGAGTTCCTGTCGAAGCATTCCGCCATCGTCGGCACCACCGGCTCCGGCAAGTCCTGCGCCCTGACGCTGATGCTGCGCACGCTGCTCACCGCGCATCCCAACGGGCACGTCGTGCTGCTCGACCCGCATGGCGAGTACGCCCCCGCCTTCCCCGACCTCGCCGAGCGCATCACGCCGGAGACGCTGCAGCTCCCCTATTGGCTGCTCAGCTTCGAAGAGATCTGCGAGGTGCTGTGCTCGCGCGACCCCATCGCGCGCAGCCGCGAGGTGCCGATCCTCAAGGACGGGATCCTGCTGGCGAAGCAGGATTTCCTCGGCAACGACGCCGAGAAGATCGCGCAGCTCACCGTCGACACGCCGATGCCCTATCGCATGAACAGCCTCGAGAAGCGCATCAGCGAGGCGATGGGCAAGCTCGACCGGCCCGACAGCTCGCTGCCCTACATCCGTCTGCTGGGCACCATCGAGGCGCTGCGCAAGGACCGGCGCTACGGCTTCATGTTCGAGGGCCTCGCCGTGCGCGACAATATGGGCGAGATCCTGTCGCGCATCCTGCGCATCCCGGTCGCCGGCAAGCCGATCACCATCCTCGACATCTCCGCCGTGCCGTCGGAGATCGTCAACGTCGTCGTCTCGCTGCTCTGCCGGCTGATCTTCGACTTCGCGCTCTGGAGCGACCGCGACGAGGCGATCCCGATCCTCGTCGTCTGCGACGAGGCGCATCGCTACATCCCGCGCGACGAGAGCCTGGGCTTCGAGCCCACCATCCGCTCGATCGCGCGCATCGCCAAGGAAGGCCGCAAATACGGCGTCTCGCTGTGCCTGGTGACGCAGCGCCCGGCGGAGCTGAGCGAGACCATCCTGTCGCAATGCAGCACCATCTTCGCGCTGCGCATGAACAACGAGAAGGACCGCGGCTATGTCCGCGCCATGCTGCCCGACGACGCGGCCGGGCTGATGGCGGGCCTGCCGACCTTGCGCCAGCGCGAGGCGATCGCGGTCGGCGAAGGCGTGGCGCACCCGATGCGCATCCGCTTCGCCGAGCTCGAGCCGCGCTTCCGCCCGCGCGGCGAGGCGGCGAACTTCCCGCAGGCCTGGGAGGACGACCGCAAGGGCCGCGACTTCGTCGCCGAGATCATCGGGCGCTGGCGGCAGAGCTGACGGGCTCGCGCCAGAACAGCGCGACGAAGCCGGCG
>JASHTP010000553.1 GCA_030040495.1 Alphaproteobacteria bacterium | reverse complement strand
GAGCTGGCGGCGCTGGCGGAGCTGCTGGGCGCGCCGGTCTATGCCGAAGGCATCGCCAACACCGCCTCGTTCCCGACCTCGCATCCGCTGTTCCGCGGCGCCATGGTGCGGCTCGCGCCCGCCATCCGCGCCGCGCTGCAGCAATATGACGTGCTGCTCTCCATCGGCGGCGACCTCTTCACCCTGTCGCTGCCGTCCGACGTCGATCCGATGCCGCCGGAGCTCGCCATCATCCATCTCGATGTCGATCCCTGGGAGATCGGCAAGAACTACGCGGCCAAGGCGGCGATACTCGGCGATCCCAAGGCGAGCCTGCCCGAGCTCGCCGCCGCGGTCGAGCAGCGGCTCGACGCGGCGCAGCGGGCGGCGGCGCAGCATCGGCGCCAGGCGGTGCAGAAGATTATCGCCGCCGAGCGCGAGGCGCTGACCGCCAAGGCGCGCGCCGAGGCGGCGAAGAGCCCGATCCGCGCGCTGGCGCTGCTCGAGGCGCTGGGCAAGGCGCTGCCGGGCGGCGCCGTCGTCGTCGAAGAGGCGGTCTCGTCGTCGCCGGGGCTGCGCCAGCTGGTGCGCAGCGACGATCCGCAGAGCTTCTTCGGCCTGCGCGGCGGCGGCATCGGCTGGGGGCTGCCCGCCGCCATTGGCGTCAAGCTGGCGCTGCCCGACCGGCCGGTGGTGGCGCTCATCGGCGACGGCAGCGCCATGTATACCTGCCAGGCGCTGTGGAGCGCGGCGCACGACAAGGTCGGCGTCGTCTTCGTCATCCTCAACAACCGCTCCTACCGCATCTTGAAGCAGCGCACCAACGCGATGAAGGGCTTCGCGGCGCAGACCGACCGCTATGTCGGCATGGATCTGACCGATCCCGCGGTCGACTATCTCGGGCTGGCGCGCGCGCTCGGCGTCAAGGGCGCGCGCGCCCAGGCGCTCGACGAGGCGGTCGAGCTGGTGCGCCGCGCGCTCGCCGAAGGCGGCCCGTCGCTGGTCGAGGTCGAGCTCGACCGCAGCTATACGCCGGTGTGACCGGCGGCGCCGACGCGCCTCCGGTGCAGGAAGTTGGTGACCAAGGCTCAGATTTTAATTACTCTATTTTCCAGCGAAAGAATTTCCTGCCTTCACGAGGGGGAAGGAAAGCGGGCGGCGGGGGTCGGCGTGGGCTCGCCGTCGCCATAACCAGGAGGGAGAAGATGCACCAGAAGACAGCGATGACGCTCGCCATGGCAGGGGCCATGGCAGCGTTGCTGGCGGGCTGCGCCCAGCAGCCGATGGCGACGCAGGCGGCTCCGGCCGCACCGGCCATGGCGATGATGCCGATCCCGCCGGGCGGCGCCACGGGGGCCGATTGGTTGACCTATCACGGCACCTGGCGGGACTACGATTTCAGCAGCCTCACCCAGATCAACACCGACACCGTGAAGAATCTGCAGGTGGCCTGGACGCACGATCCCGGCCGCGACACCCGCGGCTTGCAGTCGATGCCGCTGGCGCAGGACGGGGTTCTCTACTATTCGGGCTCCTACAGCCGGGTCTATGCGCTCGACGGCGCCACCGGCAAGGTGATCTGGTCCTTCATCCCCAAGCTCGACGAGACGCTGATCAAGCGGCAGACGCACTCGCCCTATAACCGCGGCGTGGCGCTCGGCGACGGCCGGGTCTATGTCGGCACCGTCGACGGCCGGCTCATCGGCCTCGACCAGAAGACCGGCAAGAAGCTCTGGGACACCAAGCTGGTCAATTCCGAGAAGTACACCGTCGGCTTCACCGGCGCGCCGGTCTTCCTGCCGGGCAAGAACCTGGTGGTGATCGGCTCGCAAGGCGGCGAGTGGCCTTATCGCGGCCCGATCTTCGGCGTCGACGTCAAGACCGGCAAGCGGAAATGGACCTTCCTGACCGTCGGGCCCGACGCCAAGTCGCGCGCGACCTGGGGCCATCAGGCCTGGCGCACCGGCGGCGGCGGCGGCTGGATGCCGGGCACCTACGACGCCTCGACCAACACGCTGTGGTGGGGCACCGCCAACCCGGCGCCGCTCTACGACTGGTCGGGCCCCGACTGGATGCACAAGGGCGCGCGGCCCGGCGCCAACCTCTACACCACCTCGGTCATCGCGCTCGATCCCGACAATGGCAAGCTCAAATACTACCACCAGGAGCTGCCGCATGACGCCTGGGACTTCGACAGCGCCGTCGGCGAGTTCGTGATGATCGACGAGAACGGCAAGAATCTCGTCGTCCATCCCAACAAGAGCGGCTACATCTTCGTCTACAATCGCGGCGACGCCAGCATCGTCAATGTCTGGCGCATCACCGAGAACAGCAACTTCGTCAAGGACATCGACCCGCACACGGGCGAGCTGATCGGGCGGCGCGACTTCACCGCGGGCCACGTCGACCCGCCGCTCTGCCCGGCGATCGACGGCGGCGTCAGCTTCAATTCCGGCGCCTATGACCCGCGCACCAACACCTACTACAAGGTCGGCAACGAGTGGTGCATCGACCTGACGGTGGTGAAGACGCGGCCGATCGTCGAACCGCAGGCCCAGCTCAACATCGGCGCCGATTTCCACGAGGTGCCGGCGCCGGGCCAGACCAAGATGTGGGGCCATGTCGACGCGCGCGACCCCGTCACCGGCAAGGTCAAGTGGTCGGTGAACTATCGCGAGCCGCCGCTGGCGAGCCTGCTCGCCACCGCCGGCAACCTGCTCTTCGTGCCGGATGCCGAAGGCGTTCTCCACGCCCTCGACTCCCAGACCGGCAAGGAGCTGTGGTCGCACTCCGACGGCGTCGGGCATGATGGCGGCATCATGACCTACGAGGCGAACGGCAAGCAGTATGTCGCCGTGGTCGCCGGCTGGGGCGGCATGGTGACCGACGGCTTCCCCAAGATGTTCGGCGCGCCGTTCACCACCATGCCGCGCAACACCGGCGTGCTGACGGTCTATACGCTGAAATAGTTTCAAGTCCAAGCGACGGGAAGGCGGGGCGGAAACGCCCCGCCTTTTCGCTGTGGAGAACAGGAAATGCGAAACGTGCTTGTTGGACTCGCCGCCGCCGCGTTGGCGCTTGCCTGCTTCGCCGCGCAGGCCCGCGCGGTCGACGAGCCCCTGAAGAACGACGAGGAGGTCGCCGGCCTGTTCGCCTCGGTCTGCGGCTTCTGCCACGAGGACGGCGGACGCGTCGCCGGCAAAGGCCCGCAGCTCATGGGCACCAAGCGCAGCGACGTCTTCATCATCAACCGAATCAAGTACGGCAAGGAGGGGCGCATGCCCGCCTTCGGCTCGATATTGACCGACGCGCAGATCAAGGCCATCGTGCGCTATATCCGCGACCTCAAACCCGAGTGATCGCCATGCCGCGTGTCCTCCCGACCGCCCTTTTCGCCGCGCTGCTCGGCGTCGCGCTGCTCAGCCTCCCCGCCGCGGCGCGCAGCCTCGACGCGATCAAGGCGAGCGGCACCCTCGCCGTCTGCGCCAACCCCAACGCGCTGCCCTTCGCCAGCCGCAAGGGCCCGCGCCACGGCTTCCAGCTCGACCTGGCGGCGGCGCTGGCGCAGCGGCTCGGCGTCGGCCTGACGCCGGAATGGGTGATCAGCCGCTACGACATGTTCCGCGCGCCGTGCGACATCGTCATGGAGAGCATCGCCGACGCCGAGGTCCAGTCGCGCTCGGGGATCGAGCTCTCGAAGCCCTATCGCCGCAGCGGCGTGATGCTCGCCGTGCGCCCCGGCGACCATACGCGCTCGCTCGACGATCTCGCGCGCGGCCACAAGACGGTCGGCGTGCTGGTGAGCTCGCTCGCGGCCATGATGCTCAACCAGCGCGGCATCGAGACGGCGCCAGACATCTTCGAGGACGATCTCCTCGACATGATGGAGAAGCACGAGGTCGACGTCGCGGCGGTGACGGCCGCGTCGGTCGGCTACTACAATCTGCGCCACCCCAAGGCAAGGCTCAGGGTCGTCGACGTGTTCGAGAGCGACCCCGACCTGTCGTGGAACGTCGCCGTCGGCATGCGCAAGCCCGATCCGGCGCTGCGCCAGGCGATCGACGAGGCGATGGCGCAGCTCATGGCCGACGGCACGGTGAAGCGCGTCTACGCCCGCTACGGCGTCGCCGTCCTGCCGCCGCGCTGACGGCGCCGCTCAGCGCTTGCCCGTCGGCAGCTTGTTGAACGGCAGATCCTTGTCGACGCGGATGTCGGCCGGCAGCCCGAGCACGCGCTCGGCGATGATGTTGCGCAGGATCTCGTCGCTGCCGCCGGCAATGCGCAGCGCCGGCGAATAGAGCAGCGCCTGCTGGAAGAGCGCATGCGCCGGCATCGCCTCGTCGGTCATGATGCCGCCCATGCCCATGAGGTCCATGCCGAAAGCGGCGATCTCCTGCAGCTTCGAGGCGCTCACCAGCTTGCCGATCGAGGCTTCCGGCCCCGGCGTCTCGCCGCGCGACAGCCGCGTCATGGTGCGGAACTTGGCGTATTTGAGCCCTTGCGTCCTGACGTACCAGTCGGCGAGCCGGTCGCGCACGGCGGCGTTGCGGATCGCCGGCCCGTCCTCGAGCTCGAGACGCCGGACGAGATCGAAGATCTCGCGGAAATCGGGGCCCGGCGCGTCGCCGACCGCGAGGCGCTCGTTCATCAGCGTGGTGAGCGCCACCTGCCAGCCCGCGCCCACGGCGCCGAGCCGCTGGCCGTCGGGCACGCGCACGTCGGTGAAGAAGACCTCGTTGAAGTGCGACTGGCCGGAGATCTGCTTGATCGGGCGGATCTCGATCCCGTGCGACTTCATGTCGAGGAAGAAGAAGGTGAGGCCCTTGTGCTTGGGCAGGTTGGGGTCGCTGCGGGTGACGATGATGCCGTAGTCGCTGTAATGCGCGCCCGAGGTCCAGATCTTCTGGCCGTTGATCACCCACTCCTCGCCCTCTCTCTCCGCGCGCGTGCGCAGGCCCGCGAGGTCGGAGCCGCCGGCGGGCTCGGAGAAGAGCTGGCACCAGATCTCCT
>JASHTP010000552.1 GCA_030040495.1 Alphaproteobacteria bacterium | reverse complement strand
AAGGGCCGTCCTCGATTTCCCTCATCCTGAGCCTGTCGAAGGACGCACTCTCGCCTTGCCGCCTTCCGCTTCCCATCTTCAAGGCCCCACGCACATGCAGCCTTTCGAGACGATCGAGGTCGACACCCCAGTGGTCGCCTGCAATGGCGGCGGCGGGCCGCTCGGCCATCCCCGCGTGTTCCTGAACCTCGAGCCTGCCGGCCAGGTCGAATGCCCCTATTGCTCGCGGCTTTACGTGAAGCGCGGGCACGTGCCGGGCCCGCTGCGGCAGAATCCGGTGAAGCCGCCGCGCCAGCCGTGACCAGCAAGCCCCGGCACGTCTATCTCATCGACGGCTCCGGCTACATCTTCCGGGCCTATCACGCGCTGCCGCCGCTGACCCGCCCCGACGGCACGCCGGTGGGCGCGGTGCTGGGCTACTGCAACATCCTCTTCAAGCTGCTGCAGGAGACCGAATCCTCCCATCTCGCCGTCGTCTTCGACACCGCGCGCACCAGCTTCCGCAACGCCATCTACGGCGACTACAAGGCGCACCGGCCGGAGCCGCCCGACGATCTCGTGCCGCAGTTCCAGCTGGTGCGCGAGGCGACCGACGCCTTCAACGTCGCCCGCGTCGAGCGCGAGGATTACGAGGCCGACGACCTCATCGCCGCCTACGCCAAAGAGGCCAAGGAAGAAGGCGCCATCGTCACCATCGTCTCTTCCGACAAGGATCTGATGCAGCTCGTCGACGACCGGGTCGGCATGCTCGATCCGATCAAGCAGAAGCCGATCGGCGCGGCCGAGGTCAAGGAGAAGTTCGGCGTCGGCCCCGACAAGGTGGTCGACGTCCAGGCGCTCGCCGGCGACAGCGTCGACAATGTCCCGGGCGTGCCGGGGATCGGCGTCAAGACCGCGGCGGAGCTCATCAACCAGTATGGCGACCTCGAGACCTTGCTGGCGCACGCCGCCGAGATCAAGCAGCCGAAGCGGCGCCAGTCGCTCCTCGATTTCGCCGAGCAGGCGCGCATCTCCAAGCGCCTCGTCCGGCTCGACCAGGACGCGCCGCTGCCGCTGCCGCTCGACGCGCTCGAAGTGCGCCCGCCCGATCGCGCCAAGCTCGAAGCTTTTCTGCGCGCCAACGGCTTCAAGGCGCTGCTGGCGCGCGTCGAGGCGCGGCTGGAAAAAAAAGAAACCGTCGCGCCCGCGCAGGCGGCGGCCCAGGGCCGCGCCGAGCACGACACCGGCGCCCCGCTCGCCCCGATGCCGCTGCCGCCCGTCGGCGATCTCGCCCAGGTCGAGCGGCGCTACGCGCTGGTGCAGGATCTGGAAGAGCTCGACGGCTGGATCGC
The DNA here is from genome assembly GCA_030040495.1 of Alphaproteobacteria bacterium. Taxonomy (GTDB): domain Bacteria; phylum Pseudomonadota; class Alphaproteobacteria; order ATCC43930; family CGMCC-115725; genus DAHUYF01. The sequence goes on along the minus strand of JASHTP010000552.1, from coordinate 1,233 downwards.
CGCGGCCGCGGCCAAAGGCATCGTCGCCATCGACACCGAGACCACCGCGCTCAACCCCGCCCATGCCGAGCTCGTCGGCGTGTCGCTGGCGCTCGAGCCGGGCGAGGCCTGCTACATCCCGCTCGGCCATCGCGCCAACGGCTCGGGCGAGCTCGATCTCGCCGCCGCGCCGGCCGCCGGCCTGAAGCAGATCCCGCGCGCGGCGGCGCTCGACCGGCTGCGCCCGCTGCTCGAGGATGACGGCGTGCTCAAGGTCGGGCAGAACATCAAGTACGACGTGGTGGTGCTCGCCGGCTACGGCATCGCCGTGGCGCCGGTCGACGACACCATGCTGCTCTCCTTCGTGCTCGAGGGCGGGCTGCACGGGCACGGGCTCGACGAGCTGGCCGATCTCCATTTCGGCCACAACACCATCAAGTACAAGGAGGTCGCCGGCAGCGGCAAGAGCCATATCGGCTTCGCCGCGGTGCCGCTGGAGAAGGCGCGCGACTACGCCGCCGAGGATGCCGACATCACGCTACGCCTCCACCGGCTGCTGAAGCCGCGCCTGCTGGCGGAGCGCAAGCTCGCCTTCTACGAGACGATCGAGCGGCCGCTGGTCGCCGTGGTGGCCGAGATGGAGCGCGCCGGCATCCGCGTCGACCGCGCCGAGCTCAACCGGCTCTCCGCCGACTTCACCCAGCGCATGGCCGAGCTCGAGCAGGAGATCTTCAAGCTCGCCGGCCATCCCTTCAACATCGGCTCGCCCAAGCAGCTCGGCGAGGTGCTGTTCGACGAGATGAGCCTGCCCGGCGGCAGGAAGATGAAGACCGGCGCCTACGGCACCGACGCCGCGGTGCTGGAGCAGCTGGCGCTGACCCACGATCTCCCGGCGCGCGTCCTCGACTGGCGCCAGCTCCAGAAGCTCAAAAGCACCTATGCCGACGCGCTGGTCGAGGAGATCCATCCCCGGACCGGCCGCGTGCACACCTCGTTCTCGCTCGCCGGCGCCATCACCGGGCGGCTCTCCTCGACCGAGCCCAATCTGCAGAACATCCCGATCCGCACCGAGGAAGGCCGCAAGATCCGCCGCGCCTTCGTCGCCGAGGAGGGACATCTGCTGATCTCCGCCGACTACAGCCAGATCGAGCTCAGGCTCGCCGCGCACATGGCCGACGTGGCGCCGCTCAAGGAGGCGTTCCGCGCCGGCGCCGACATCCACGCGCTCACCGCCAGCGAGGTCTTCGGCGTGCC
>JASHTP010000551.1 GCA_030040495.1 Alphaproteobacteria bacterium | reverse complement strand
GAGGTGAAGCTCAGCCCCGCCGGATTGATGACGATGCCGCAGGCCTGCTTGCGCGCCTCGTGCACGCTCTCGATCAGCACGCCTTCGAAATTCGTCTGCCGGAAATCGATCGTCATGCCGAGCGCGGCGGCGCGCGCGGCGCACCGCGCCTCGATGTCGGCGAGCGTATCGGTGCCGTAGATCGCCGGCTCGCGCTCCCCGAGCAGGTTGAGATTGGGTCCGTTCAGGACATAGATCGGTTTCGGCATGAAGGCTCCTGTCGCCAAGGGGGATGCGCGGCACCGGCGTGGCCCGATGCGCGGCACCCATAGTGCTATGGCCGGCGCGCCGCAGCTAGGAGCCTGTCTGGGCTCGCGTGCCCCCTCCCCCGCGTCGCGTCATTGACGCCGGCGGCGACGCGGTGGAAGCTGTGGCGGGTTCGGGCCACAAGGGGAAGGGCGATGCTGTCGCAAACGGTCGAGACGAATGTCGATGTCGGCGCGGCGCGCTGGCAGGCGCGGGTGGATCTGGCGGCAGCGCATCGGCTGGCGGTAATGCACGGGCTCAACGAAGGCATCTTCAACCATCTGACGAGCCGCGTCCCCGGCAGCAACGACCGCTACTACCAGATCCCATTCGGGCAGCACTGGTCGGAGGTGCGGGCGAGCACCTTCATGGAAGTGGGCTATGACGGCAGCCTGCGCGCCGGGGAGGGCGAGATCGAGCAATCCTGCTACTGCATCCATGCGCCGATCCATCGGCTGCTGCCGCAGGCGGCCGCGGTGTTCCACACCCATATGCCGTTTGCCAGCGCGCTGACGCGGCTCGAGGACCCGCAGATCCTGCCGATCGGCCAGACCGAGCTCGGCACCGCCGTCCACACCGCCTATGACGACCGTTATACCGGCCCCGCCTATGATCCCGCCGAGGGCGAGCGGCTCGCCGGCACGATCGGCGACCGCACGGTGCTGATGATGGCGAACCACGGCGCGCTCACCGTCGGCCGCACCGTCGCCGAGGCCTATGACCGGCTCTACTATCTCGAGCGCGTGGCGCAAGTGCAGCTCTACGCGATGTGGACCGGACGGCCGCTGAAGCGGCTGCCGCAAGGCGTCATCGAGACGACGGAAGCGGAGTTCCGCGGCGACCGCCGCTACGGCGGCAAGAAGCCGGCGCAGTGGCATTTCGAGGCGCTGAAGCGCATCCTCGACCGCAAGGAGCCCGACTACAAGGAGTGAGGCGGCGGCGGCTCAGCGGTTCCGGCCGGCGAGCGTCCGCGCGAGCTCCGACCAGGACGAGTGCTTGAGCTCGCGGGCGAGGCAGAGGAAGCCGACCGCAAGCGTCGACGCCGCCAGCACGGCGACGCTCGAAAGCACCACCCAATACATGCGCGCCTCCCGCACAGGATCGCCCGAGGCTAGCGTGCGGGCGTTACCGCCGAGTTAGCGCGCGTCCTAGACGGCGACGTCGAGAGTCTTGCCGCGGTTGGGGTCGGCCGATGCGGCTGGCGGCGCCGGCGACGGATTTTGCGCAGAGGCAGCGGCCGGCTGCGGATTGGGCTTGGCCGGGATGAGGGTCTGGCCGAACGAGAGCTGGATCGGCGGCCCGGCGCTGAGGCTGCTGGTGCACATGACATCGCGACCGTCAAGAGAACGCGGACGAGGCACAGCCTAGGCGCCAAAGCCTAACGAGGGCTTACGCCGGCCGGCGGAACATGGCTAACGAGAGATGAACCAGGCTCCGCGCCGTCAGCCTTCGAGCTTGGCACCTTTGGTCTCCGGCGTGCGGAGAATGGCGAAGATCGCCAGCGCCGCGTAGACCATCACCAGAAGGCCGATATAGATATAGGCTCGCCGAATGCCGGTGGCCTGAAGGATCAGCCCGGCAAGAATCGGGATCAGCCCGCCGCCATAGACCTGCGCGATCTGATAGCCCGCGCTCGCGCCCGAAGCGCGATAGCGGGTCGGAAAATTCTCCGTATAGAAGGTCGGGATCGCGCCGTAGCCGAAGCCGAAGACGAAGCCGAAGCCGATGATCTCGGCGATCACCGCGAGAGCGAAGCTGCCGGTGTTGACCAGATAGAAATAGGGGATGGCGAAGACCAGGAACACGATGGCGGCGGTCAACAGGATCGTGCGGCGGTTGACGATGTCGGCGAGCAGCGATCCGATGATCATGAACGCCAGCATGAAAACCGCGGCGATCAGCCCGATCGTCTCGGGCGTGTCGCCGGCGAAGCCGACCGCCTTCATGTAGGCGGTGCCGAACACGAAGTAGAGGAAGAACGCGCCGCCGAACATGGCGTTCACCAGCGAGGTGCGCAGGATGGTCAGCGGCATGTCGCGCCACACCGCTCTCTCGGGATGCTCGAGAATGGCGCTCTGCGCCTTGTGCCGCTCGAAGACGAAGCTGTCCTCGGTGGTCCTGCGGATGACGATGCCGACGACCGCCACCACGAAGCCGACGAAAAAGAAGATGCGCCAGCCCCAGGCGATGAAATCCTGCGGCGTCATCAGCGACTTGACGATGATCACCGAGCCGAAGCCGAGCAGCAGCCCGATCGGGATCGCGAAGCCGACCCAAGCCCCCAGAAGGCGCGGTACTTCGAGTGCGCCGCCTGCTCGACGACCCAGGTCGAGGCGGTGCCGAACTCGGCGCCGAAGCTGACCCCCTGCATCAGCCGGAAGACGATCAGCAGCACCGGCGCGACGGCGCCGATGCTGTCGTAGGTCGGCGTCAGCCCGATCAGCAGCGTGCTGACGCCCATCAGCACCAGCGCATAGACCAAGGCGTCCTTGCGTCCCTGCCGGTCGGCGATATGGCCGAAGATGAAAGCGCCGATCGGGCGGATGATGATGCCGAGGCCGTAGACGCCGATCGCCGCCGCAATCGCGGCGAGGCTCGGCAGCTTGAAGAAGATGCCGCCCCAGACGGTCGCCGCGATCACGCCGGTGACCAGAAAGTCGTATTGTTCGATCACCGAGCCAACGATGCTCGCCAGCGCGACCTTATAAATTTGCCTATGTGTCGGGGTCGCGGCTGCTTCGTTCATGGGGGGCTTCCGGTGATGGTGTCCCCGGGGTGACTCGAACACCCGACCCACAGTTTAGGAAACTGTTGCTCTATCCGGCTGAGCTACGGGGACTTGAGCGCCCTTATAGCAAAAGATCGCCGCCGCCGACACCGCCCCTCGCCTTTCGTGCTAGTCTCGCCGGCGGGAAGGAACCGCGATGACCATCCGCACCTTGCTTGCCGCCCTCTGCTGCTGGCTCGCCCTCGCCGCCGCGGCGCGCGCCGACAGCTGCGCCGCAATCGTCGGCAACGGCACCGCCGACGTGCTCATCAGCGTCACCGTCCGTGCCGAGTTCGCGCCGCCGGGCTCGGACGCCGACCGCAACCTGCCGGTGACGATCGGCGGCAAACTGCTCCAGAACCAGACCGCCAAGGTCGACTGGGACTGCCCGAGCCGCAACATCTCCTATATCGCCACCGGCCTTTTCGCCAACGGCATCCAGCGGACGAGCATGCCCTTCACGCCGCGGCCGAACCTCTCCGGCCGACTCGAGACGGCGTGGATCGAGTGATGACGCGCGCAGCGCGTCATCACTGGCGGGCGCCAGCGGTAGCGTCAGCAACCGCGGAAGCCCGCACCGTGCAGGCTAGCCTCGGCCCGCCGCGACGACGCTATTGCGTCGCGCCCGCCTCCTTCAGCGCTTCGCGCGCGGTGCGGAAGGCGTCGACGGCGGCGGGGACGCCGCAATAGATCGCCGCCTGCAGCAGCACCTCGGTGATCTCCTCGCGGCTGACGCCGTTCTTGAGTGCCCCGCGCACATGGAGCTTCAGCTCGTGCGGGCGGTTGAGCGCGGTCAGCATGGCGAGGTTGAGCAGGCTGCGCGTCTTCTTCGGCAGGCCGGGCCGGCCCCAGACCGCGCCCCAGCAATACTCGGTCACCAGCTCCTGCAGCGGCCGGTTGAAGGCGTCGGCGTTCTTGATGGCGTTGTCGACATACTCGGCGCCCAGCACCTCGCGGCGGATGGCGAGACCCTTTTCGTAGACTTCCTTGCTCATGAGCGATCCTCCCGGCGGCGCCGCGCCCGCTGCGCGACGGCTCGCCGCCATATTAACCAGTAGCAGCCGGCCGGCCCAGCGCCGCACGCCACATTGCCTAAGCGCCGCGGGCGGGGTAAGGTTTCAACCACACAATGAGGCATGGTCGCCCCCCCAGGGGTTGTCGGGGCGGCCGAAACAAAGACCTCAAAACACATAGGGGGAACCATGACGGTCTCAGCAGCGATCGGGCGCGGCCGCGCGTCGGCCGGCAAGCAAAGCCTCAGCTTCATCATCGCAGCATCCTCGGTCGGCACGCTGATCGAGTGGTACGATTTCTACCTTTACGGCGTGCTCGCCGCCGTCTTTGCCAGCCACTTCTTCCCCGGCGACATGAAGCAGGGCTTCCTCTACAGCCTGGGCATCTTCTGGACCGGCTTCGTGGTGCGCCCCTTCGGCGCCGTCTTCTTCGGTCATCTCGGCGACCTCATCGGCCGCAAATTCACCTTCATGCTGACCCTCGGCCTGATGGGCTTCGCCACCTTCCTGGTCGGCGTCATCCCGACCTTCAACACGATCGGCTGGCTCGCCCCCTTCCTGCTGGTCGCCTGCCGCGTGGTGCAGGGCTTGGCGCTGGGCGGCGAGTACGGCGGCGCGGCGACCTATATCGCCGAGCATGCGCCGGACGGCAAGCGAGGCTTCTACACCAGCTGGATCCAGACCACGGCGACGATGGGCATCGTCATCGCCCTGCTGACCATCCTGGCCTTCCGCATCGGCCTCGGCGAGGAAGCCTTCCAGGCCTATGGCTGGCGCTTCCCCTTCCTGCTCTCGGCGGTGCTGGTGGCGCTGTCCGGCTATATCCGGCTCAGGCTCGAAGAATCGCCGCTCTATGCGCGCCTGAAGTCACAGGGCAAGGCCTCGCACAACCCGGCGCTCGAAAGCTTCAGCAGCGGCCGCAACTGGGGCCTGATCCTGCTGGCGCTGTTCGGCTTCACCGCGCCGGAAGGCGTCGTCTGGTACACTGGGCAGTTCTACGCCCTCGCCTATATGGGCGCGGTGCTGAAGCTGCCTTACATCGAGGTCTACCTGATCCTGACCTTCGCGCTGCTGCTCGGCGCGCCGTTCTTCATCGTCTTCGGCGCGCTCTCGGACCGCATCGGCCGCAAGGGGATCATGATCGCGGGCTTCGCCCTTGCCGTGGTCAGCTACTGGCCGGTCTTCACCTGGCTCGGGACTTTCAAGGACAACCCGGTGCTCCTCACCCTGCTGGTCTGGTACATGGTGATCCTGGTGACGATGGTGTATGGGCCCATCGCCGCCTTCCTGGTCGAGCTCTTCCCGGCGCGGATCCGCTACACCTCGATGTCGTTGCCATACCACATCGGCAACGGCGTGTTCGGCGGCGGCGTGCCGTTCATCGCCACGCTGCTCGCCACCACCTTCGTCGGCATTCCGCTGATCGGCCTCGCCTATCCGGTCGCGGTGGCGGCGGTCGGGGTGGTCGTCGGCGGCCTCGGCGTGCGCGAGCACACGCATCGCGTCAAGATCTGGGACGAGGTCGGCGGCGGCGCGCCGCCGCTCGTGCCGGATCAGCCGTAACCGGCACAACAGGCATCGCGGCCCCGGCGGCAACGCCGGGGCCGCTGCTTTTGCCGGCGCCGGCGCTCAGGCCTCGAGGACGTCGAGGATCGAGCCGTCCGGCGCGAAGCAGGCGGCGAGGAGCGCGCCGCCGAAGCCGCTGCCGGCGTCGAGCGAGACCGCGTAGGGGCTTTCGACCAGCCCGGCATGGCGGCGGTCATAGCCGCGGACGACGCGGCGGAAGCCGCCATAGGGCGCTTCGAGCTCGAGGATGTTGGCGCCGCCCCACCACAGCGCGTCGCGCTGCAAGTCGAGCGGCTTGCCGGGATCGACACCGGCATGGACGAAGAGCAGCGCGCCATCCTCGGTGAGCGCGTAGTGCTTCAGCCCGGTGAGCAGCTGGCGATGGCCGGGATGGGCGTCGAGGGCGGCGCGCAGCGACGCCGTCCAGCGCGTCAGCGCCAGCACGCCGTCGCGCGCCGCGGCAAGGCCTTGGCGCGCCTCGCCGCCATAGGCCTCGAGCGTCGCGGCGACGCCGTGATCGAGCATCCATTGCAGCACCTCGCGCGGGTTGGGCGCGAATTGCAGCTGCAGCAGCTTCTGCCACATCTCCTCCTGGCTGCCGCGCAGGAAGGCGATGTCGCCGGGAAAGGCGAGGCGGCGGGCGAGGAACAGGCGGCGGAAGGCGACGAGCTCGTCGAGCGCCGCGGCGATCGCCGCGCCGTGGCCGAGATAGCCCCCGAGATAGACGAGGCGGTCGCCTTTGGCGAGGCGTTGGGCGAGGCCGGCATGGAGCTGCGCCAGGCGTTGCGCCTCGCCATGGATCGCGGCCACCGCCCAGATCCGCTGCGGCCGCACCAGGCGGGCGAAGAGCTCGGAATCATGCGGGGCGGCCGTGGTCACGACCGCCCCCTTATCATAAACCCTCCGCCGGCGCCATCCGCGAGGTGCGGCGGGCCGGTGTTTTTCACGCGGCGCTCAGCATCTGCTCGAGCCGTCGCACCGCCGTATCCTCGTCGATCTTCTCGACCGCGGCGAACTCGCGCACCAAACGGTCGAGCGCCGCCTGATAGATCTGGCGCTCGCTGTAGGACTGCTCGGGCTGGCCGACATTGCGATAGAGGTCGCGCACCACCTCGGCGATCGAGGCGGGGTCGCCGGAATTGATCTTCTGCTCGTATTCCTGGGCGCGCCGGCTCCACATGGTGCGCTTGGCGCGCGAGCGGCCCTTGAGCTTGGCCAGGGCCGCGTCCATCTCCTTGCGCGTCGACAGCCGCCTGAGGCCGGAAACCTTGGCCTTGGCCAGCGGCACGCGCAGCGTCATGCGGTCCTTGTCGAAATGGACGACGAAGACCTTGAGGGTGTAGCCGGCGATCTCCTGCGTCTCGATGCCGAGGATCTTGCCGACGCCGTGAGTGGGATAGACCACGAGGTCGCCCGCCGCGAAACCAATCTTTTCCGACATCTTGTTCTCTCAACGAAAAGGCGTCCAAGGACACCGGGCAGGAACGGCCCGGACACAAGCCGATTGCTACCGGCCCGGCACCCCCGTCAGGACGCCCGCCAGTCCCACTGCCCGGACCCTCTTTACCGGGAGCGACGCGATCTTCTCACGTCGCCATAATATATATCATAATTCAGCGCCGAATGCCAGCGGGTCGGCCGCGCAAACCGCAGAAGTCGCAGGCCCTTGGCCGACTCGCGGTCAACGTTTACCCGGTTCAGGGCGGAAGAATTTCTCGAACTTATCGGGAACACCCTTGAACTCGTCGGCGTCCGCGGGGGCTTCGCCTTTTCGGGTAATGTTCGGCCAGCTTGCCGAATACTGCCGGTTCAACTCGATCCATTTCTCGGCGACCGGCTCGCTGTCGGGGACGATGGCCTCGGCCGGGCATTCCGGCTCGCACACGCCGCAATCGATGCACTCGTCGGGATGGATGACGAGCATGTTGTCGCCCTCATAGAAGCAATCGACGGGGCAGACCTCGACGCAGTCCATGTACTTGCACTTGATGCAGGCCTCGGTGACGACATAGGTCATGGTTCAGCACTCTTCTCTCGATCGTTCCCGGGCGCAGGCGCCCGCTGTCCGGCGATCAGCTCGCATCGGCGATGCCGAGGCGGCGCAGCACGCGCAGCCTGGCCTCGCCGCGTTCGCGGTCGGAGACGTCGACCAGGCCGGCGACGCGGCGCACCATCGCGTCTTCGAGCGGATCGAGCGTGCCGTCGGCATAGGCGACTTCCCACAGCATCTCGATGAGTTCGATCCGCTTGGCGTGGGAGAAATGCGCGTTGATGAGCCGCGTCGTGCCGAAAAGCTGGGTCGAGCGCTCCGCCCGCCGCTCTGCCGCCGCAACGAGCGCGCGAACCGATGCGCCGTCGAGCGCAAAACGCTGCTCAAGGATGCGCCGCACCGCCACCCGCTCGGCCTCGTCGAGATGGCCGTCGATCTCGGCCGCTTCGATGAGCAGCGCCGCGACCGCCAGGTCCAGCTCGTCCGCCTCCTCCGTTGCCCCTTTGCCGCCCTCCGCCAGCCACGCTTTGAGCCGATCAATCATCGCTTTGCCTAGCATGCGAAATGGCGCGGTTCAACCCCAGCCGGATTGGGGATTCGGCACGCGCCGGCGCGTCCGCCGTCACCCGACCGGCGGCCCGACATAGCGGGCGCGCGGCCGGATCAGGCGGTCGGCGGCGTATTGCTCCTGCGCCTGCGCGATCCAGCCCATGCTGCGGCCGATGACGAAGAGCGCCAGTGCCGCGCCTTCGGGCAGCGCCAGCGCGCGGCGCAGCAGCGCCAGCGCGAAATCGACGTTGGGTGCGCGGCCGGTCAGCGCCAGCGCCGCGGCGGCGACAGGGCGCGCTTCGGCGGCGAGCGGCACCCCCGCTTCCGCCAGCAGATCGAGCAGCAGGCGCGCGCGCGGATCTGCGCCCTGATAGAGATGATGGCCGAAGCCCGGCAGGCGCTCGCCACGGCGCAGATAGGCGGCGACGAGCGAGGCGGGATCGGCGGCGGCGAGCGCCTCGCCGAGAAACGCGTCGGCGCGTTCCGAGGCGCCGCCATGGCGCGCGCCCTGCAACGCGGCGATGCCGGCGAT
>JASHTP010000550.1 GCA_030040495.1 Alphaproteobacteria bacterium | reverse complement strand
GCGGCGGCGCCGCAGGAGCCGAGCCTGGCGGCGCCTCCGTCTCCTGATCCGGCCGGCCGTCCTCAGCCTGCACCATTGTCCCCGATCCCCGTGTGCCTCGATGGGACGTTAGCACGCCGGTGCCGCTGCTCAAACGGCGCAACCGCGGCCTTGCGTCAGCGCGCTCGCTTGCCGCGCCCGCCGCGCCGCACCTTGGGTCGCGGCAGCAGCACGACCAGGCGGAAATCGGGACGCGTCGCCGGGGTGAAGACGGTCTGCTCGTAGAAGAGCCTGCCGTCGCGCGGGTGATCGAAGCTGCGCTCGCCGCCGATCGGCTCGACCACCTCGTGCGCGCTCCAGCCGCGGGCGAAGACCGGGCTTTTCGCGCGCAGCGCCTCGACCAGGGCCGTCAGCGCGGGATCGTCGAGATGCCGGCCCGATTCCGCGCGGAACTCGGCGAGCACGCGGCGGGCGCGCGCGGGCCAGTCGGGAATGACCGTGCGCGCCTGCGGCTCGAGGAAGACGTAGCGCAGCAGGTTGCGGTCGGAGCCGCGGTCGAGCCAGCCGACGAAGAGCCGCGCCGCCGGCGCGTTCCAGCAGCGCGCGTTCCAGACGCGGTCCAGCACATAGGCGGGAGCGGAGATCGCGGCCACCGCTTCGGCGAGCGCGGCCGGGACGTCCATCCCCTCGCCCGCGGCCGGCGCCGCCGGGTCGCGCCTTCCGGCGAGCTCGAAGAGATAGGCGCGCTCTGCCGGCGTCAGCTGCAGGGTGCGGGCGAGCGACGCCAGCGCCGCGGGCGAGGCGGAGACGTCGCGCCCCTGCTCGAGCCAGGTCACCCAGGTGGCGCTCATGCCGCAGCCTTGCGCCACCTCCTCGCGGCGCAGCCCCGGCGTGCGCCGGCGCTGTCCCTCGCCGAGGCCGAGGCTCGCCGGCCCGAGCTTGGCGCGCTGGGCGCGCAGGAAATCGCCGAGCGCACGGCGCTGGCTTTCGGAGCGCGAGGTCATGGTGAGCTTTATACCAGGATAAAGGGCGGTCTTGTACCGGTTTTCCGGCTCTGCTGTGGTGCCCGCCGCTGTTCCACGGAGGTTCCAATGCGCCGTTTCCACATCGCTCTCGCCGTCGCCGATCTCGAGACCTCGATCCGCGACTACACCAGGCGGCTCGGCGTCGCGCCGGCGGCGGTGGTCCCCGGCAAATACGCGCTCTTCCGCACCGCCGAGCTCAATTTCTCGATCAACGAGCAGAAGCCGCGCGCGGGGCAGCTGCGCCATCTGGGATTCGAGGACGACGCGGCGCCGCCGGGCTTCCAGGTCGAGCGCGACGTCAACGGCATCGAGTGGGAGCTGTTCTCGCCCAAGACGCAGGACGAGAAGATCGGCGAGGTCTACGGCACGCCGGTGCGCGGCTGAGCGCGCCTCACCATTTGTTGCGCAGCTCGCGCAGCTTCAGGAACACCGTCTTGGCGTCCGGCTTCTCGGGAAGATCGGGAAAGGCCTCACGCAGGCGCCGGATCACCGACGGGCTCTTGAGGCGGAAGAAGGTGTTGATCTCCATCTCGACGGCAAGCGTGGTGACCAGCGCGTGCGCCGGATCCTGCTTCTCCATCGCCGGCAGCAGCGCCTGGGCGCGTTCATTGTCGGGCTCGCGGTCGAGGGTGAAGGCGAGATTGCGCGCGATGTAGTCGTGCCCGGGATAGATCAGCGTCTCGGCGGGGAGCCTGGCGAGCTGGTCGGCGAAGGTCCTGTAGAGCTCCTCGGGATGGCCGCCATTGTGGCAATTGCCGGCGCCGGCGTTGAAGAGCGTGTCGCCGCAGAAGAGCGCGGGCACGTCGCCGTGCGATCTCAGGCAGATGTGGCACATGGTATGGCCCGGCGTGTCGAGGCATTCGAGCTCGACCGATTTGCCGATCCTGATCACGTCGCCGGCGCGGAGGCCGCGATCGATCCCGGGAATCCGGTCGCGGGCGTTGGCGTGCGCCAGCAGCTTGGCGCCGGTCGCCGCGACCATCGCGGCGTTGCCGCCGGTATGGTCGCGATGCTCGTGGGTGTTGAGGATCTGGGTGACGGTCCAGCCCTTCGCCTTGGCGGCTGCCAGGCATTTCTCGTGATCGAGCGGATCGACCGCCAGCGCCTCGCCGGTCTCGGCGCAGGCGATCAGATAGTTGAAATTGCGATAGGCGTTGGCGGTCCAGATCTGCTCGACCAGCATGGCGGGCTCCTCGCGCTGTCCGGCGGCGAGTTTAGGATCGCCGCCGCTGCTCCGCCATCCTCCCGCCGGGCGCGGCTCAGTCGCCGGGCTGCGGCGCGGCCGCCACCTCGTCGCCGCCGCGGAAAAGCCGCATCAGGAACACGGCGGCCGCCGAGCCGAGGCCGCAGGCGGCGGCGACGAAGAAGATGCCCTGCAGGTTCCAGTGCTGCGCGATCAGCACGGCGCCGAGCAGCGAGCCCACGATCGAGCCGACGCGGCCGACGCCGAGCGCCCAGCCGACGCCGCTCGAGCGGATGAAGGTCGGGTAGTAGGCGCCGGCGAGCGCGTTGGCGCCCTGCGTGCCGCCGGCGCCCTGCAAGGTGCCGATGACGAGGATGAGCAGCAGCACCAGGCCGAACGGCATCGCGGCGCTGATCGTGCTCAGCGCCGTGGCGGCGATGCCGCCGAGGATGAAGGCGGTGCCGAGCGCGCGATAGCGGTCGAAGCGGTCCATCAGCCGGCCGATCGACAAGGTGCCGACGATGGCGCCCACCTGCCACATGGCGGTGGCGGCGACGGCGCGGCCGAGCGACAGGCCGGCGCCGCGGAAGACCAGCGGCATCCAGCTCGCCAGCAGGAAGGTGACGAGCAGGCTCAGGAAGAAGATCACCCAGAGCAGCAGGGTCGGCACCGCGCGGCCGCCGGTGAAGAGATGGCGCACCGGCACGCCGTGCGCCGCCGCCTCGGAGGAGACGAAGCTCACCTCGCCGTCGAGCGGCACGCTCGGATCGATCGCCGCGACGTAGCGCGCGACCGCGCGATCGCCGCGCCGCTGCAGGATGAGCAGGCGCGCCGATTCCGGCAGCAGCGCCAGCAGCACCGGCAGCAGCAGCAGCGGCACCACGCCGCCGACCAGGAAGACCGCGGGCCAGCCATAGCGGGGCAGCAGCGCCGAGGCGAGGAAGCCGCCGATGGCGGCGCCGATGGTGAAGCCGACGAAGACGATGGTGACCGAGGTGGCGCGCAGGCGCTTGGGGAAGTACTCGACGGCGAGCGCCACCGCGTTGGGCATGGCGCCGCCGAGCCCGAGCCCGGTGAGGAAGCGCAGCAGGATGAGGCTCGGAAGCGACGGCGCGAAGGCGGTCGCCAGCGAGAACAGACCGAAGAGCACCGTCGACAGGACGATGAAGCGCTTGCGGCCGAACCGGTCGGCGAGCGGACCGAAGACCAGCCCGCCGATCATGAGGCCGATCAGTCCCCAGGCGAAGACCGGACCGAGCGCGGCGCGGTCGAGGTGCCAGTCCGCCACCAGCGCCGGCGCGACATAGCCGATCGCCTGCGTGTCGTAGCCGTCCATGAACAGCACGGCCATGCACAACAGCAAAGTGCGATACTGGAAGGGACCGATCGCCTTCCGGTCGATGATCTCCGCGACGTCGACGATGCGCGCGGCTGCCATCGCGTCCTCCCTGGTCGCTGTTTTCGAACACGTTCAAGTAAAGCGCCAGCGCTGTCAAGCGCGCTCCGGCGGCGGCTGCGGTATCATGGACGCATGAGCGGCAGCGAGCCAACCCGCCCCGAGCCGACCGACGACGCGCTGGCGCTCGCCCGCGCGCAGTACGGCGCCGGGCGCGGCGCCGAGGCCG
>JASHTP010000549.1 GCA_030040495.1 Alphaproteobacteria bacterium | reverse complement strand
GGCAACCCGATCAGCATCTCGACCATGCCGACCCCGACGGAGACCGACTACGTCAAGGTCGGCGGCCATTTCGGCCCGCACAACGTGCATGAGAACCGTCCCGGCAGCTTCGTCAGCTCCGAGCTGATCTTCGCCACCTATCAGAATGCCGGCGTGCGCGTCTTCGACATTCGCGACCAGTACCATCCGGTCGAGGTCGGCGCGCTCGTGCCGCCCGCTCCGGCGAAGCTCGTCGACCCCCGGCCCAACCGGCCGCGCGTGCTGCACTCGGCCGACGTCTTCGTCGACAAGAACGGCATCGTCTACTTCACCGATTTCAGCGCCGGCCTCTACATCGCCGAATATCGCGGCTGACGCTCGGAGACGAACCGGCACCCGCCGGAGCGGGTGCCGGGCTCGGCCTACTTGCCCCAGATCTTCCGGTACTGCTCCTTGTAGCCGTTCTCCGGGTCGTAGATGTTGTTCGGCCCGCCGTCGCGGTTGAGGTTGGCGGCGATGAAGAGATGCGGCGGCGCGACGAAGCCGCTCGGCGGCTGGCCGGCGAAGGCGCGGTTCAGCTCGTCGATGCATTGCCAGCCATGCAGATGCAGCGGCTCGGCGACCGTGGCGATCTGATACTGCTTCTGCCGGATGCGCTGGAACGCCGGCACCGAGCCGTCGCCGGCCGAGATCTGGCGGGGATATCCCACATCGGGCGCGATGCCCGCCGATTGCAGCGACGGCGCCGAGAAGTCGAAATAGAGATCGTTGACGGCGATGCTGTAGGTCCACTTCTTGCCGTACTTGGAGAGCAGCGTCGTGGTCAGCTGCGGCATGCGGTTGGCGAGGTCGCCGATCGGCGTGTCCTCGATCGCCAGCACGCTGCAGCCCTTGCAGCCCTTGATCGCCGCCGCTTCGGCGTTGGTCTTGGCGGTGGCGATGGCGTAGATGCTGTCGGTGAAGAGGATGACGCCGGCGGTGCCGTTGGAATCGACCACGGCATAGAGGCCGGCGGCCTTGGCGACCTCATGGGGATCGGTGGTGATGTTGGTGAAGACCGGCGGGTTCTTCATCGGGCCGGGCGCGGCGCCGGCGTGCCAGCCGACGACCTTGATGCCCTGCTTCACCGCCTGCTCGACGACCGGCGCCTGCTCCTCCGCGTCGACGGTGCCGAGGATGATGCCGTCGGGCTTCAGCGCGATCGCCTGGTTGAGCGCCGAGGTGCGCAGCTGCACCGAGCCCTGGCCGTCGAGGATGCGGAAGTCCCAGCCCATCACCTTGGCCGCTTCCTGGGCGCCGTCGCCGACGCCTTGCGCGCCGCCGTTGCGCTGATCGGCCGAGACATAGACGATGAGCTTCTTGCCCTGCGCCTTGGGTC
This sequence comes from Alphaproteobacteria bacterium, assembly GCA_030040495.1. Taxonomy (GTDB): domain Bacteria; phylum Pseudomonadota; class Alphaproteobacteria; order ATCC43930; family CGMCC-115725; genus DAHUYF01. The sequence goes on along the minus strand of JASHTP010000549.1, from coordinate 5,376 downwards.
CGCTCGTGGGTCCCGTCCAGGGCGCGCCGGGCGCCGTCACCTTGGCGATGTACTCCTTGGCCTCCTTCAGATAGGCGTCGTCCTGGGCGCGGCTCGCGGCGGTGGCCAGGATCAGCACCGCCGCGGAGATTGCCAAACTCGTGGTAAAGGCCCGATAGCGTGACATGCTCTTCTCCTCCCTTGGCAGCAAGCTTGTCTCACGAACCTCGCCGGCGCGGCTGCCTCCCCCTCCTGTCGGCGCGGCCGGCGCCGCCGCAGGAGTATGGTGTTCGACTCAGCTTTCGTCCGCTTCCTTCGCCTGCGCCACGGCGCGGCGGCGCTGGGCGACGCCGGCCAGCGCGATCGACAGCACCAGCGTCGTGCCGTTGAACAGCGGCTCGACGAAGAAGGCGCCGCCGAGCTGCTGGATGCCGGAAATGCCGACGGCGAGGATGATGACGCCGACGATGGTGCCCCAGACATTGACCCGGCCGGGCTTGATCGTGGTCGAGCCGAGGAAGGCGCCGACCAGCGCCGGCAGCAGATAGTCGAGGCCGACATTGGCCTGGCCGATGCGCAGCTTCGAGGCGAGGACGACGCCGGTGAAGCCGACGACGAGGCCCGAGGCGACGAAGACGCCGACGACATGGGCCCGGACCGGGATGCCGTTGAGCGCGGCCGCCTTCTCGTTGGCGCCGATGGCGTAGATGTGGCGCCCGAGCGGCAGCCGCTCGGTGACCACCCACAGCGCCAGCGACAGCAGGATGACGTAGACCGCCGGCAGCGGCACGTCGGCGAGGCTCAGGCCGTTGATGTCGAGGAAGCCCTGCGGCAGCACGCCCATCACCTGGCGGCCGTCGGTGTGCCAGAGCGCCAGCGCGTAGAGGATGGTGCCGGTGCCGAGCGTGGCGATGAAGCTGTCGATCTGCGCCACCTCGACGAGCAGGCCGTTGACGAGGCCGGTGAAGGCGGCGCAGCCCAGCACCACCAGCACGGCGAGGGGCCAGGGGAAGTGGTAGTTGATCTGCAGGCTGATCGCCAGGATGTGCCACATGACGATGCCGAAGCCCACGGTGAGGTCGATGCGTCCCGCCATCATCGGCAGCATGGCGGCGAGCGACAGCAAGGCCACGATCGACTTGTCGCTGAAGATCGAGCGCAGATTGAGCGCGGTCGGGAAGGTGTCGGGCAGCGCCAGCGAGAAGCCGATGATCAGCAGCACCGTCAGGATCGGCAGGCCGTAGACCGGCAGCAGGCGGATGATCGCGTCGCGGCGCGTCAGCCGCGCCAGCTCGCTGCGCGTCGGCTCCAGGGCGTTGGACTTGAGCGACTGCATCGATGACGCCTATGCTGCAGCGGTCGGCCGCACGCTCGCCGCCGCCGCCGCAATCAGGTTCTCGACCGAGAGATCGTCGCCGGCGAGCTCGGCCACCACCCGCCCGCGGTCGAACACCAGGGCGCGATGGCACACCTTGGCGACCTCCTCGAAATCGGTCGAGACGATCAGGATCGCCGCGCCGGCCTTGAGCGCGACGTCGAACAGCCGGTAGATCTCCGCCTTGGCGCCGACATCGACGCCGGCGGTCGGATCCTCGAAGACATAGACCTTGCCGCCGAGATGCAGCCAGCGGCCGACGACCACCTTCTGCTGGTTGCCGCCGGAGAGCCACTCGATCGGCAGCGAGGGATCGTTGGGGCGCAGGCCCACCTTGCGGCCGAGCTCGAGGGCGGCGCGCGCTTCGCGGCCCGGGCGCAGCAGCGACCACGGGCCGAGCCCGGCGGCCATGGGATTGAGGAACAGATTCTCGCGGATGGAGAGGCCCGGCACGATCGAATCCGCGTTGCGGTCGGCGCCGACGCGGCAGATCCCGGCGGCCATGGCCTGGCGCGGCGAGGCGGGCGCGAAGACCGCGCCGTCGAGCCGGATGCGGCCCGACGCGCAGGGCAGGATGCCGAAGAGGGCGCGGCCGACGCTCTCCTGTCCGGCGCCGCGCAATCCCACGAGGCCGATCATCTCGCCGGCGTGGATGGCGCAGTCGACCGGTCCGACGCCGTCGATGGCGAGCTGCTCGAGCACCAGCCGCGGCGCGCCGGCGCGCTCGGCCGGGCGGCGGAACACCTGCGAGGGCTCGCGCCCGACGATCAGCAGGATGGCCTCTTCGGGATTGGTCGCCGCGGTCGCCCGCTCGCCCACCACCCGCCCGTCGCGCAGCACGACGATGCGGTCGGCGATCTCGAACACCTCGTCGAGCCGGTGCGAGACGTAGACGATGCCGACGCCGCGCGCGCGCAGCCGGCGCAAGGCGGCGAAGAGCCGCGCCACCTCGTCGGCGGGCAGGCTGGCGGTCGGCTCGTCGAGCACCAGGACCTCCGCCTCGGCGGCGAGCGCGCGCGCGATCGCGACGAGCGACTTCTCGGTGCGGCTCAGCTCCTGGATGCGCGCGTCGGGGTCGATGCCGGCGCCCAGGATGTCGAGCGCCTGCGCCGCGCGCCGCCGCGCGCCCGCCCAGTCGACGAGGCCGAGGCGGCGGGGATAGCCCAGCGTCAGGCAGGTGTTCTCCGCCACCGTCATCCAGTCGATCAGGCCGAGATCCTGATGGATAAAGGCGATCGGCAGGCGGCGCAGCGCGCCCGAGACGTCGCGGCCGCGGAAGCTCACGCTGCCGGCGTCGAGGGCGTAGACGCCGGCCAGGATCTTGATCAAGGTCGATTTGCCGGCGCCGTTCTCGCCGAGCAGCGCGACGATCTCGCCGGCGTTCACCGCGAGGCTGACATCGGCCAGCGCGTGGGTGCCGCCGAACTGCTTGGAGATGCCGTGCACCGCGAGCAACGCCGGACGCGCCGACCCCGGGCTCGGAGCCGCATCGGCAGAGAGTGCGGCCGCTTCTCCTCCCACCACTTTGCGCCTTTCTTCGTTGCTCCGCTCGCGCCGCGATCGGAGCTCCCTCGCGGGCGACGGAACCGCGCCTTCCGTCCCTTGGAGCTATTGGCTTGTCATAGCAAACACCAATGCGCCGGGCCCAGCAAGGATGATATCAGGAATGGTTTCAAGCCCGATGCGCTCGCCCGGCGCAAGAAGCGGCGCGGCCCTAGGCGCGGCGCAGCGACCAGAGCGCCAGGCCCCCGACCGGCAGGATCGCAAGAAAGCAGCAGGGCAGCCCCATGCTCATATAGCCGACGGCGCCGAGCGCGGTCCCGCCGAAGAAGCCGAGCCCGAGCGGCAGCAGCGCGGCGAAGTCGCGGCGCGCTTGCGCAGAGGCGGCCGTCGAAGCCGGGGACGGGCCGGCTTTCGCGCGCTCGCGCCAGCCGAGCAGCAGTTCGGCCGCGCTGATCGCGAGCAGGGTCGTGTTCGTGGTCATGACGTTGGTCGACGCCACGCCCCGCATCAGCAGCCGCACCAGCGCGCTTTGCGCGCCCATCGCCGCCATCGCGAACAGCAGCGCGACGATCGCGGCCGGCGCGTCGAGGGCGCGGAAGGGCGTGCCGGCGAGACACGCCGCCAGGAAGCCCGCCAGCAACAGGCATTCGAGCGCCAGGCTCCAGGTCAAGGCGACGCGCGGGCGCTCCCGCCAGGGATGGACGAGCGCGGTCACCGCCATGCCGGCGAGAAAGAACGACGGAATCGCCAGCATTTTCGCCAGCGCGCCCGGCTCGCTCCTGGCGAATTCCGTTCCGGCGAGGACGAAGCTGCCGGTCGCCTGCGCGACGAAGACGCCGAACAGGCCGAGATAGGTGCAGCTGTCGACATAGCCGGCGACGACGCTCAGCACGATCGGGACCGGCCGGGGAACGGCGATTGATCTGGCTTGCTGCATGTCGGTCATGCGACGGGGTCCCTCTTGCCGGGGCCGGTTGCCGAGAAGCGGGCAGGGTGTCGTCCGTCCGCGGCCGACGGCGCCGCCGCATCGCCGCTTGCGCGCACGCGGCCTCCGCGGGCCTCCGCCGCGCTTATCGGCAGATGCCGTGCCGCGCGCCGCGCGTCACCCCTGCGCCACGACGCGGTTGCGCAGCACGCCGAGCCCTTGCACCTCGAGCTCGACCACGTCGCCGGGCTTGAGGAAGCGGCCCTGCTCCAGGCCGCAGCCGCCGCCCACCGTGCCGGAGCCGAAGAACTCGCCGGCGTGCAGCGTCTCGTCCGCGGAGACATGGGCGATCATGTCCTCGAATTTGTGCTGCATCTTGCCGCTGTTGCCGCGCGACCATTCCTCGCCGTTGACCCGCGCCGCCATGGCGAGGTCGTAGGGATCGGCGATCTCGTCGGCGGTGGTGAGCCAGGGGCCGATGATGTTGCCGGTGTCGAAATCCTTGCCCTTGGCCGGGCCGAGCTGCCCCGCCATCTCGCGCATCTGCGCGTCGCGCGCGCTGACGTCGTTGAAGATGGTGAAGCCGAAGATGTGGCGCCTGGCCTCCTCGCGCTTGATGTTCTTGCCGGTCTTGCCGAGGAAGATGCCGAACTCGAGCTCGTAGTCGAGCAGCTTGCAATAGCGCGGCCAGAGCACGTCCTCCCCGCTGCCGATGACGCTGAAGCGGTTGCATTTGTAATAGATCGGCTGCTCGTACCAGACCTTGGGCACCTCGACCTTGGCGGGGTCGAGGCGCTCGCCGCCGCGGAAGGTCGGCATGATCGCGCGCGCGTTGCGGATGTGCTGCTCGAAGACCAGGAAGTCGCGCATCTGCCGCGGCTCCGGCACCGGCGCGAGCAGCCTGACCTCCGCCAGCGCCACCTTGCGCGCCGCGCGCTGCAGCAGGCGCCGCGCCTGGTCGAGCGCCGCGTCGCCGCCGTCGATCAGCGCCAGCATGTCGCGGAAATGAGGCGCGGGATCGCCGGCGGTGAGATCGACCGCCTCGCGCTCGCCCGGCAGCAGCGCGCCGATATGCCGGGCGCCGCCGGTCTCGAAAGTCACGAGCTTCATCTTTCCTCCCTACGGCGCCGCCGAGCTGCAAATCCAGCAACGCCCTTGATCCAGCTTGCCGCTGAAAACATTCGAGGCCTCTCAGACTGCGGCCGCCTTGCGTTCCGCGTGATAGCGTCCCATCGCGGCGAAGAGCGCCATGGCGTCGGGCGGCGCCGGGTCGCGGCGGAACTCGCGGTAGAGCGCATCGACGTTGACCAGGATGCGCTCGGGATCGGTCCAGCCGGCGAAGGGCGCCAGCGAGATGTCGCGCGCCGCTTCCTCGTAGCCCATGCCGGCATCGAAGCGCCGCCGCGCCTCGTCGCGGACGTAGTCGAGATAGCGCTTCATCGCGCGGACGCCCGCCTTGTCGGTGATGGGGCCGTGGCCGGGCACCACCGTCTCGACCTCCCAGCCGAGGATGAGGTCGCAGGCCCTGATCCAGTTGCCGACCGGCCCGGCCCAGAGCACGGGATGGCCGCCGGCGAAGAGGATGTCGCCGGTG
>JASHTP010000548.1 GCA_030040495.1 Alphaproteobacteria bacterium | reverse complement strand
TGATCGTGTTCATCGCCAGCGACCGGTTCGTGCTTGGCCTTGGCGAGATCGGCGCCATCGCGCCGCTCGCGCTGCGCGCGTGGGCGCAATGGCGCCGGCGGCGGGCGGCCGCGGCGCCGCCGTCCGGCCAGGCCTCGGAGGTCGAGACCGATTATCTGCGCATGCGGCTCAATCACGACAGCGGCACTATGTCCGGGACCGTCCGCCGCGGCCCTTACCACGGCCGCCATCTGAGCGAGCTCGGCCGGGACGAGTTGGTCGAGCTGTGGCGGCTGTGCCGCGCCGAGGATGCGCAAGGTGCCAACCTGCTCGAGGCCTATCTCGACCGCTTCATGCCCGGCTGGCGCGAGGCCGGCGAGCAGGCCGGGGCGGCTTCGGGCCGCGGCGCGGACGGCATGACGCGCGACGAGGCCTATGCCATCCTCGGCCTTGCCGCCGGGGCCGGCGAGGCCGAGATCCGCGAGGCCTATCATCGGCTGATGATGAAGCTCCACCCGGATCAGGGCGGGTCGACTTACCTCGCTGCCCAGATCAACCGGGCGCGCGAGGTGCTGCTGCACGGTTGAGCGCCCTGGCGTCGACTGCCCGCGGCCGGTATAAATTCGCCGCGTGATCGGAACGCCGCCGGCGGTCTGCCCCCGCACCGGGCGGGGGACGACACGGCCGGTACGTTCCGGTGTCCCGCGAACAGGGCCGTCCACCGACCAAGAGAGGTTCATGGCACAGCGCATTCGCAAGGCGATCTTTCCGGTCGGCGGGCTCGGGACGCGGTTCCTGCCGGCGACCAAGGCGATGCCGAAGGAGATGCTGCCGGTGGTGGACAAGCCGCTGATCCAGTACGCGGTAGAGGAGGCGCAGGCGGCGGGAATCGAGGAGTTCATCTTCGTCACCGGGCGGTCGAAGACGGCGATCGAGGACCATTTCGACCATTCCTACGAGCTCGAGACAACCTTGCGCGAACGCGGCAAGGAGACGCAGATAGCGGCGGTCAACTCGTGGATGCCGCGGCCCGGGCAGATCGCCTATACGCGCCAGCAGGTGCCGCTGGGACTCGGCCATGCGGTGTGGTGCGCGCGCAACCTGATCGGCGACGAGCCCTTCGCCGTGCTGCTCGCCGACGACCTCATTCTCGCCGAAAGGTCCTGCCTCAAGCAGATGGTCGAGGCGCAGAGCGCCACCGGCGGCAACATGGTAGCGGTGATGGAGGTGCCGCACGAGCACACCAACCGCTACGGCATCGTCGACGTCGCCCGCGACGATGGCAGGCTCGTCGACGTCAAAGGCGTCGTCGAGAAACCTGATCCCGCGGCGGCGCCGTCCAATCTCAGCATCATCGGCCGCTACATCCTGCAGCCCGAGGTGTTCGACCGGCTCGAGCGCATCGGCCGAGGCGCCGGCGGCGAGATACAGCTCACCGACGCGCTGGCCGAGCTGATTCGCGGCGGCAAGCCGTTCCACGGCCTGCGCTTCGACGGCAAACGTTTCGATTGCGGCGACAAGGTGGGGTTCCTCGAAGCCAACATCGCCTTCGCTCTGGCGCGGCCGGACATGACGGAGGCCGTGCGCAAGATTCTCGACGGTCAGAGCTGAGCGGGCGAGGGATTCGATGATGAACGGCGCCGACACCGGGAGCGGCCACGTGCTGAACCCGACGATCCTGCGCGAATACGACATCCGTGGCATCGTCGGCGAGACCTTGAGCGGCGCCGATGCCCGCGCTATCGGCCGCGCCTTTGCGACGGTGGTGGCGGAGGCGGGCGGCCGGCGCGTGGCCGTCGGCCGCGATGGCCGGCTGAGCTCGCCGCTGATCGAGGCGGCGCTGGTCGACGGGCTGGTCGAGGGCAGCCTCGACGTGACGCGTGTCGGGCTCGGCCCCACGCCGATGCTCTATTTCGCCGTCAATACGCTCGAGGTCGATGGCGGACTGATGGTGACCGGCTCGCACAACCCGGCTGACTACAACGGCTTCAAGCTGATGCTCGGCAAGCGGCCTTTCTTCGGCGCCGATATCCAGCGCCTCGGCCGAATCGCCGCGGCACCGCCGCCGCCCGCCCGGCGCCGGGGCGAGGTCGCCGAGCAGCGGCTGGTCGACACCTATGTCGCGCGCCTCCTCGCCGATTATGACGGCACCCGGCCGCTCCACGTCGCCTGGGATGCCGGCAGCGGTGCTACCGGGGCGGTGCTGCAGCAACTCGTCGCGGGGCTTCCCGGCCGGCACCTGCTGCTCAACGAGACGATCGACGGGCGCTTCCCGGCGCATCATCCCGATCCGACCGAGGCGAAGAATCTGGCGCAGCTGCAGCGCGCGGTGCTCGAGCATGGCTGCGACCTCGGCATCGCCTTCGATGGCGACGGCGACCGGATCGGCGTGATCGACGGCAAGGGCCGCATCCTCTGGGGCGATCAGCTCATGGTCGTGCTGGCCGGCGACGTGATCCGCGCCAAGCCAGGCGCCACCATCATCGCCGACGTCAAGGCGAGCCAGGTGCTGTTTGACGAGATCGCGCGTTTCGGCGGCACGCCGCTGATGTGGCGTACCGGCCATTCGCTGATCAAGACCAAGATGGTCGAGATCGGCGCGCCGCTTGCCGGCGAGATGAGCGGCCACATCTTCTACGCCGACCGCTATTACGGCTATGACGACGCGCTCTATGCCGCCATACGCCTGCTCGGGGTCCTCGCGCGCACCGACGAGAGCCTCGCCGCCTGGCGCGACCGCTTGCCGGCGGTGGTCAACACGCCGGAGCTGCGCTTTCCCTGCGCCGACACGCGCAAATTCGCCGTGATCGACGAGGTGCGCGAGCGCCTGCAGCGGGCAGGCGCGACGATGTCTGACATCGATGGCGTGCGCGTCAGGACCGCGGACGGCTGGTGGCTGCTGCGCGCGTCCAATACGCAGGATGTCCTGGTGGCCCGCGCCGAGGCCCGGGACGCGGCAGGACTGGATCGGCTCAAGGCACTGCTCGCCGAGCAGCTCCTGGCGAGTGGGGTGAAGCCGCCGCGCCTGTGAGCCGGCGGCGGGAGCGGCGCGTCAGCTGCGCTCGGACGCGGCGGCGGCCATCCGTTGGGTCGGGCCGGGGGCGATCACCGCGCATTGCACGTGCTTCTTGTGCAGCATGCGGCACGCCTTCTCGGCCTCGCGCTCGGAGAAGCTGACGATTCGCACGCGGAAGTAACGCTCGGTGTGCCCGGGCGCCAGCACCTGCACCGCGCGGCCCTTCCAGGGCAGCTTGGCAAGCGCGGTGACACCGGCCTTCTCGGCGGCGCCATGCTGGGCGAAGGCGCCGACCTGGATGCTCCAACCCTCGCTCGGCTCGCGCCGCACGTGACGGTGCAGCCGCAACGGTGTCGCCGCCTCGGCGCGCGCCACCGGCGAGAGCTCGGCCAGAGTATGCGCCGCCCGCCCGGCCAGCGTGTCCTGGTCGCCGGCCTCGTTGGCCTCGGCGGTCAGCACCGGCGGCGTCACGGTTTCGCCGGCGAAGGCGGCATTGAGCAGATGCGCCATCTCGAGGTCGCGCGCATGGGCGGTCTGGCCGCCCATGACGATGCCGATCAGCCGGCGATTGTTGCGTACCGCCGAGGCAGCGAGGTTGAAGCCCGAAGCGCGGATGTAGCCGGTTTTGATGCCGTCCATCCCCGCGAAGCTTTCCATGAGATGGTTGTGATTGGTGAAGGTGACGGCGTGGTAGGTGAATTCCTCGGTCGAGAAGTAGTGATAGTCCTCGGGGAAATCGCGGTAGAGCGCCCGCGCCAGCATGGCCAGATCGCGCGCCGTGGTGAGTTGCCCAGGGTTGGGCAGGCCCGAGGCATCGCGATAGTAGGTGTGGGTCATGCCCAGCGCCCGCGCCTTCTGCGTCATGAGCGCGGCAAAGGCGGGCTCGCTGCCGCCGAGGTTCTCCGCCACGGTGACGGCCGCGTCATTCGCCGATTTTGTGACGATGCCGAGAATGAGGTCCCGCACCGAGATCGTCTGCCCGGCCACCAGCCCGAGCTTCGACGGGGCCTGGGAGGCGGCCCAGCGGGAGATGGTAAACTCCTGGTCGAGCGTCACTTTTCCGTGCTTGAGCGCGTCGAACAGCAGGTAGAGCGTCATCATCTTGGTGAGCGACGCCGGGTGGGCCGGGGCGTCGGCGTCGCTTTCGGCCAGCGACTTTCCGGTCGCGGCGTCGATGATGATGTAGGATTGGGTCTTGGCGGCCGCCGGCAGGGCGGTCAGGAGAAAGAGCGCCGCCACGAAGGCGATCGACAGTTGAGCGAAGACGAATCGGTTAAGTCCGGTCCGCAAGATCAAGCTTCTCACCGTTCTCCCCCAATCCCCCCGAAACCAGGGATAGGATTCAATCAAAGAGAGATTAAAAAACGATGGACTCTTTGTCCAGGTTTTCTGTCGAGGGGTCCGCGACATTTTTTCCGCGATAGCGAAGCCCGGAACGGCGGCTGCCGCCGGTCGCAGGCGACCCTGAAACGCGGCGGGAGCAACGACCGATGACAGGATGAGGCGGACGAGCGGCGTGCAGCGGCCGCCGGCCGAGCCAGGGTGCGGCCGCGGCGATTCCCGCTCCGGCCGAGAGACATATTTGTTGCATCGCACAAAATTAGCTTGCAGATTTGCGACGGGGCGCCATATAAGACATATTGCGTTGCAGCATATTGGCGGTCGCTCGGACACCGGGCGCAGCGATGGGAGTATCAGCGATGGCGAAGACGAAGAAAGCGGCGACCGTCGCGACGGTTGCCAAAGCGGCGAATGGCGAGGCGGCGGCCACGCTCTTCGCCAATTACGAGCGGCTGGCCGATCTCGGCCGCGAGAATTTCGCCGCCGTTCTACGCGCCAATGCGGCGCTTTCGCAGGGCCTGGAGGAGATCGGCAAGGAGGTCATTCTCTACGCTCGACGCTCTTTCGAGCAGGCGGCAGAAACCGCCACGGCGTTGCTCGGGGCCAAGACCTTCGAGGACGTCTTCCAGCTCAATTCCGAGTTCGCCAAGTCCAATCTCGAGCGGCTGATCGAGCGGTCGGCCAAGCTCTCGGAGATGGGCGCCAAGGTCGCCAACGAGGCGCTGGCGCCCTTGGGCAGCCGGGTCGAGGCGACGCTGCAGACCCTGTCGAAGCCCAGCGCCGCCTGAGCGCGCCGACTTTCATGGCGAGTCCTGCAAGACCCGGCCGTCGGCCGGGTCTTTTCTTTTGGGGCGTTGCGCGGCCTTTTCCGACCGTTAACTATAAGTCTGCTACACTCTGTCGCAGGTTTTCGCGGCGGCCCGTACCGGCCGAGATGGGCGCGAGGAGCGATGGAAAGGTCTTTTACCGGGGTCGGTGAACCCAATATCATGGTGAGGGTTGGAGCGGACGGACCGTATCGTGATCGGCCGAAGATGAGCGACGTCGAGAAGCGGAACGGTGGCGAGGGACCAGCCACCGGCGTCATCGTCAAGGCGAAGCCGAAGACGAAGAAGCCGTCGATGTACAAGGTCCTCATGCTGAACGACGACTATACGCCCATGGAGTTCGTCGTTCACATCCTCGAGCGGTTCTTCAACAAGAACCGGGAGGAGGCGACGCGGATCATGCTGCACGTCCATCGGCGCGGCGTTGGCATCTGCGGCGTCTATACATACGAGGTCGCCGAGACCAAGGTGACCCAGGTGATGGATTTCGCCCGGCAACATCAACACCCGCTGCAATGCACCTTGGAAAAGGATTGAGACGGAAAGCCCAGTTGGAACCAAAAAAGGATCAGGCGTAGATGCTCTCGCGCAACCTGGAAAAGACGCTGCATCGGGCTCTCGCTTACGCCAATGAGCGGCGGCACGAATACGCGACGCTCGAGCACCTTCTGTTGGCGCTGACGGAGGATCAGGACGCGGTCGCGGTGCTGCGCGCCTGCACCGTCGATCTCGAAAAGCTGCGCCGCGACCTCTTGGGCTATGTCGACAACGAGCTCGTCAATCTGGTGTCGACCCATGTCGAGGACGCCAAGCCGACGGCGAGCTTCCAGCGCGTGCTGCAGCGCGCCGCGATCCACGTCCAGTCCTCGGGCCGCGAGGAGGTGACCGGCGCCAACGTGCTCGTCGCCATGTTCGCCGAGCGCGAGAGCCACGCCGTCTATTTCCTGCAGGAGCAGGACATGACGCGCTTCGATGCCGTCAACTACATCTCGCACGGCATCGCCAAGGCGCCCGGCCGCTCCGAGACGCGCCGCGTCCAGGGCGCCGACGAGGAGGAACGCAGCAACGAGAAGCAGCAGAAGCGCGGCCACGACGCGCTCGACGCCTATTGCGTCAACCTCAACAAGAAGGCCAAGAACGGCAAGATCGACCCGCTCATCGGCCGCGAGTCCGAGGTCGACCGCACCATCCAGATCCTGTGCCGGCGCTCCAAGAACAATCCGCTCTATGTCGGCGATCCCGGCGTCGGCAAGACGGCGATCGCCGAAGGCCTGGCGCGCCGCATCGTGCAGAAAGAAGTGCCGGAGGTGCTGCTCAACGCCACGATCTACGCCCTCGACATGGGCGCCCTGCTGGCCGGGACGCGCTATCGCGGCGATTTCGAGGAGCGGCTCAAGGCGGTGTTGAGCGAGCTCGAGGCGATGCCGGGCGCGGTGCTGTTCATCGACGAGATCCACACCGTGATCGGCGCCGGCGCCACCAGCGGCGGCGCGATGGACGCGTCTAACCTGCTGAAGCCGGCTCTCGCCAGCGGCGCCATCCGCTGCATCGGCTCGACCACCTACAAGGAATACCGCAACTATTTCGAGAAGGATCGCGCTCTCGTTCGCCGCTTTCAGAAGATCGACATCAACGAGCCGACGGTCGAGGACAGCGTCAAGATCCTGCGCGGGCTCAAGCCCTATTACGAGCGCCACCACAAGGTCCGCTACACCGCGGACGCCATTCGCGCCGCGGTGGAGCTCTCGCATCGCTATATCGGCGACCGCAAGCTGCCCGACAAAGCCATCGACGTGATCGACGAGGTCGGCGCGGCGCAGATGCTGGTGCCGGAGGGAAGGCGGCGCAAGACCATCACCGCCAAAGAGGTGGAGGCCGTCATCGCCACCATGGCGCGCATCCCGCCGAAGAGCGTCTCGCGCGATGACAAGGAGGTGCTGAAGAACCTCGATCGCGACCTGAAGACCATGGTCTTCGGCCAGGATACGGCGATCGAGGCGCTGGTGGCGGCGATCAAGCTCGCCCGCGCCGGCTTGCGCGATCCCGAGAAGCCGATCGGCAGCTATCTCTTCTCCGGCCCGACCGGTGTCGGCAAGACCGAAGTGGCGCGCCAGCTCGCCCGCACGCTCGGCATCGAGCTCACCCGCTTCGACATGTCGGAATACATGGAGCGGCACACCGTCTCGCGCTTGATCGGTGCGCCTCCGGGGTATGTCGGCTTCGATCAGGGCGGCTTGCTCACCGATGCGGTCGACCAGCATCCGCATTCGGTGCTGCTGCTCGACGAGATCGAAAAGGCGCATCCCGATCTCTTCAACATCCTGCTGCAGGTGATGGATTACGGGAAGCTCACCGACCACAACGGCAAGACGGTCGATTTCCGCAACGTCATCCTGATCATGACGACGAATGCCGGCGCGGCGGAGCTCGCCAAGCCCGCCATCGGCTTTGGCGGCGGCACGCGGACCGGCGATGACGAGGAGGCGATCAATCGGCTGTTCACGCCGGAGTTCCGCAACCGGCTCGACGCGATCATCTCGTTCTCGGCGCTGACGGCGGATACCATCGGCCGCGTCGTCGACAAATTCATTCTACAGCTCGAAGAGCAGCTCGCC
>JASHTP010000042.1 GCA_030040495.1 Alphaproteobacteria bacterium | reverse complement strand
CCAACGCCACCGCGGCGAGCGCAGCGAGCGGTCCCGGCACCCCGACGTCGACGATGGCGGCGCGCAGCAGCTTGCCGGTGAAGCCGCCGAGCCCGGCCACCGACGGCCAGAGGTGCGATGCCGGCACGGTGGCGAGCGCCAGCGCGAAGAGCAGCGCCATCGGCAGCGACAGGACGAGGCGCAGCCAGAACCAGTGGAGGCCGCGGCCGAGCAGGAGGCGCACCGACCAGTAGAGCAGGATGAGCGGCAGCAGCGCCGCCGCCAGGCCGAAGCTCTGGAACAGCAGGTCGGCCAGGATGGCGCCGGAGCGGCCGAGGATGTTGCTCGGCAGCGCGTCGACCGCATGGTCCCAGGAGGGATCGGCGTGATTGTAGCTGACCAGCGCCAGCGCCAGCAGCACCGTGCCGATGAGCAGCGCGAGGCCCAACGCCTCCAGCAGCAGGCGGCGCGCCGGCTTGTGCTCGACAGCCTCGGTCATCGTCACCATGGCGCTTCTTCCTCTCGGCATGGTTCCATCACAGCACCTGCCGCAGCCGGTCCATGCCGGCGGCGACGGTCGCGTCGTCATGCACCAGCGCGACGCGGATATAGCGGTGTCCGGGATTGTCGCGGCCCCGGCCGTGGGCGAGGTAGGCGCCGGGCAGCGTGCGGATCGCCGCCTCGCGCCACAGGCGCTTCGCCGCCGCCTCGCCGTCGCCGACATCGAGCCAGAGAAAGAATCCGCCCGGCGGCCGGTAGAAGCCGAAGCGGCCTTGGAGCCGCGCCTCGGCGATGTCGAACTTGCGGCGATAGAGCGCGCGGTTGGGCTCGACATGCGCCTCGTCCTGCCACAGCGCCGCGGCGGCGTGCTGCAGCGGCAGCGGCACCTGCGCGCCGCCATAGCCGCGCAGATGCTGGAAGCGGGCGACGAGATCGGGGTCGCCGGCGACGAAGCCGCAGCGCATGCCGGCGGCGTTCGAGCGCTTGGAGAGCGAATGGAAGACGAGCAGGTTGCGGAGATCGCCGCCGAGCGCCAGAGAGGCTTCGAGCGCGCCCGGCGGCGGCGCCCGGTCGTAGATCTCGCAATAGCATTCGTCGACCGCGAGGACGAAATCCCAGTCGCGGGCGAGCTTGATCGCCTTAGCGAGATAGCCGAGGTCGGCGATGGCGCCCTGCGGGTTGGACGGCGTGCAGAGATAGAAGAGCGCGCAGCGTTCGAGCTGCGCCGGCGTGATGGCGCCGAGATCCGGCAGGAAGCCGGTTTCGGCGGTGGCATCGAGCGGGACCAGCTCGGCGCCGGCCATCGCCCCGCCGCCCTCGTAGACGAGATAATGGGGGTTGGGCAGCAGCACCACCGGAATCTTGCCGGCCTTCGTCTCCGGCACCGCCAGAAGCCCGACCTGGAACAGCCCTTCCTTGGTGCCGTTGAGCGCCAGCACATGGCGCTCGCCGCTGATCATCCCTTCCGGCAGGCGATAGCGCCGCGCGAGCCAGGCGGCGCAGGCGGCGCGGTACTCCGGCGTGCCCGCCATCGGCGGATAGCGGTTCCAGAGATGGGCGTTCTCGGCGACGATGCGCGCCGCCAGCGTCGGCGTCTCGTGCTGCGGCTCGCCCACCGACATGGTGATCGGCGGCTCGTTGACGTGCGGCGGCACCGCGGCCAGCAGCTCGGCGAGGCGGGCGAACGGGTTGTTGGCGAGCCGCGCCAGGCGCGCGTTGGTGGGCAAGAGCGATCCTCTAGCAGCCGGCGAGCGCGCCCCGGGCACGCCCGCGCTTCCGGCACAAAGCGGCAACATCATACGCTGCCATGGTGAATCCGCCAAGCCCGGCGACGCCGGAACCGACCCTGCGATTCGGCAAAAACACGGCTTTGAATCAGCAGCATGGCATGCCAGGCTTAGATAGCGCTGGAAGATTCATTTATGCCATGCAATAGTTAATTATAGAAGTCGGGAAATCGACCACACGTAAAAAGGGAAAGAACATGGCGAGCGGGACTCCCCTGGTTGCACCAGACCGGGCGAAGCTGCTGCACGGTCTCACCTATGTCGTCGATCCCCCCGGCCTTTCCCAGCCGGTGCTGGGCTCGGTGCTCGACTACTGGGAGAAGAAGCGCGGCACGCGCCGGATGCCGCGTCGGGCGGATATCGACGCGCTGGAGCTGAAGCCCTATCTGCGCCACCTCTTCCTCATCGAGGCGCTCGGCGGCGGCGAGTTCCGCTATCGCCTGATCGGCAGCGAGATCACCGAGCGTTACGGCCGCAACAGCACCGGCAAGACGGTGCGCGAGATCTACGGCGCCATGCCGGCGATCTGCGACTGGATGACCGATATGCTGCTCGCCGTCACGCAGCAGGCGCGCCCGGTGCTCGCCTCGGGCCCGCTCAGCGCCATCAACAAGGACCACGTCGTCTCGGAATCGCTGCATCTGCCGCTCGCCGACGACGGCGAGATCGTCACCATGATCTTCGGCGCGACGCGCTACTCGGTGGCGGGCCGCGGCTGAGTCCGCGTCGCGGCTCCGGTAGCCTTCTGCAAAGGCGCAGCGGCGCCGCCCGAGCGCCTTCACTGCCTGGTGAACGAAATCACTCGTCGCCGCCTCCCTCGACACCCACCTCAGGGCTGACGAAGGGCCCGACGCGGCTCCGGGCCCGTCGGGCGGCAACGGAGGAGTTTCGGCGATGACGACCCGGCTTTCCCGTCTCTTCCCGGCGCTCGCGCTGGCGGCTTTCGTCGCGGTCATGACCGCCAGCTGCGCGCCGAACGCGCTCTCCACTCCACCGCCCGGCACCGACCTGTCCAACCCGACCGGCGGCATCGACTATCACGGCGGCCGCTACCGCATGCTCAACGGCTGAGCGGTCAGGCCGGCTGCAGCACGTGGATGACGCGGCTGGCGATGCGCTCCTTGGTCTTGGCGGCATAGGCGGCCATGTGCGGCGCCGCCGCATGCGCCTTCAGCGCCTCGGCGCTCGCCCATTTCTCGATGACGACGAAGGTGTCGGGGCCGAACTTGGCCTGGAAGCCGCCCATGCCCTCGGCATCGACCGTCGGGCCGTATTCGATGCAGCCCTTCTCGGCATGGACGGCCGGCATGTTGGCGCGGAACTCCTTGAGGATCGCCTCGCGCTGGCCGGGCTTGGCGGTGATGATGGCGACGACGTGGATCATGATGCCTCTGCTCCTCCCTGTTGGCGCGGCTGATTTGACCCCGGCCGGCGTGCCGCCGCAAGGCGAAGTTGGCGCGAGAGCGCGGCTCAGGCGCCTTCGCGCAACCGGTATCCCACGCCCGGCTCGGTGAGGATGAGCTGCGGCCGCGCCGGGTCGGGCTCGAGCTTGTTGCGCAGATTGCGGATGAAGACGCGGAGATATTGCGCATCCTCGGTGTGCGCCGGTCCCCACACCTTGGCGAGGATGTGGCGGTGGGTCAGCACCTTGCCGGCATTGGCGACGAGCTCGGCCAGGAGATCGTACTCCTTGGGCGAGAGATGCACCTCGGCGCCGCCGCGCCGGACCGTGCGCCGCACCAGGTCGACGGAGAGTTGGTCGCAGACATAGACCGGCTTTTCGCCCTGTGCCTGGAAGCGGTGGCGCAGCGCGGTGCGGATGCGCGCCACCAGCTCGTCGACGCCGAAGGGCTTGGTGACGTAATCGTCGGCGCCGAGATCGAGCGCCTCGACCTTGCCGCGCTCGTCGTCGCGCACCGACAGCACGATGACCGGCAGCGACGAGCGCTGGCGCAGCGCGCGGATGACCTCGATGCCGCTGATGTCCGGCAATCCGAGATCGAGGATGACGAGATCGGGCTTCTCGCGCTCGACGGCGGCGAGCGCGTCGCGGCCGCCGCCGGCCTCGACCACGTCGTAGCCCTGCGCGTCAAGGCTGGTGCGCAGCAGCCGCCGGATCGCCGGCTCGTCGTCGACGACGAGGATGCTCGCGCGTTTAGCCATGCTGCACCGCCAGCTCGGCCGAAGCCGCCGCGGTCGCGGCGGGCAGGCGAATGGTGAAGACCGCGCCGCGCCGGTCGGCGCGGTTGGTGGCGACGATGGTGCCGCCCATGGCCGCGACGAAACCGCGGCAGACGGCGAGGCCGAGCCCGGTGCCGGCGCGCTGCCGGTCCTGGCGATGGACGCGATAGAACTTGTCGAAGATGCGTTCGAGATCGTCGGCAGGGATCCCGGGGCCCTCGTCGCTCACCGAGATCGCGGTCATGCCGCCCTCGCGCCGCGCGGCGATCGTCACCAGCGAGCCCGGCGGCGCGTATTTGGCGGCGTTGTCGAGCAGGTTGAACAGCGCCTGCTCGAGCAGCAGGTAATCGACGCTGAGCAGCGGCAGGTCGGCGCCGATATCGACCTCGACGCGGTGCTCGGCGAGCAGCTTCCCCGCCCGCTGCAGCGCCGTGCCGACGATCTCGCCGAGATCCGCCGGCTCGGGCTTCAGCTCGATGGCGCCGGCTTCGAGGCGCGTCATGTCGAGGAGATTGCCGATGAAGCGGTTGAGCCGCTCGGCTTCGGCTTGGATCGTCGCCATCAGCGCCTCGCGCGTCGTGTCGTCATAGCTGCTGCCATAGCTCCTGAGGCTGGTGAGCGAGCCGATGATCGAGGCGAGCGGCGTGCGCAGATCGTGCGACACCGAGGTCAGCAGCGCCGCGCGCAGCCGCTCGGTCTCGGCGGTGACGCGGGCGCGGTCGATGTCCTCGGCAAGCGTGATGCGCTCGATCGCCACCGCCGCCTGGTCGGCGAGTGCGTCGAGGAGCCGCCTGCCGTCGGGGGTCAGCACCGGCCCGGGCTGGTCGCGGTCGATGCCGAGCACGCCGACCGGCGCGCGGCCGGTGCGCAGCGGCAGGAACAGGCGCTTGGCGCCGGGCAGCGTGTCGGCGCCGCGGCCGGCGGCGCGGTTGTGCTCCCAGGTCCAGTGCGCCGCGGCGAGATCGGCTTCGTCGAGCTCGTCCTCGGGCGGATAGCCGGCGCGCACTGCGATGCCGCTGGCGGCGGGCAGCAGCAGCACGACCCGCACCTTGAGCATCGCCGCGATCTGATAGACGGTCGCCCAGAGCAGATCGTCGAGCGTGCCGATGCCCGCGAGCTTGCGCGAGAAGGCGAAGAGCTCCTCGGTGGTGCGCGCGCGGCTGCGCGCCGTCAGCACCTGCTCGCGCGTCCGCCCGGCGAGGTTGCTGGCGATGACCGCGACGGTGAGGAAGAAGAACAGCGCGACGACGTTCTCGGGGTCGGCGATGGTGAAGGTGTAGAGCGGCGGCAGGAAGAAGAAATTGTAGGTGAGCACGCTGAGCAGGCAGGCGAAGAGCGAGGGCAGCAGGCCGAAGCGGATGGCCGATACCAGGATGCCGGTGAGGAACACCAGCGAGATGTTCTGCACGCTGAGAAACTGCTGCAGCCCCAGCCCGATGCCGAGCGCCGCGGCGATGATGCCGGCGGTGACGAGATAGGGCAGGAGGTCGAAGGCCTCGCTCGGCGGGCGCGTGGCGATCGTCGGGGCCGGCAGCGGCCCCTCGCGGTCGCCGGCGATGACGTGGACGCTGATGCCGCCGGCGCGGCGCACGAGATCGTGCACCACCGAGCCGTGCAGCATCTCGAACCAGCGCGAGCGCTCCGACTTGCCCAGCACGATGTGGGTGATGTTGTTGGCCTGGGCGTAGCCGATGACCTCGTCGACGATGCGGCCGCCGGGGATGGTGATCGCCTCGGCGCCCAGCGTCTCGGCGAGCCTGAGCCCGTCGGCGATGCGGTCGCGCTGCTGCTCGCCGAGCCGGTGATAGCGCGCCGTCTCGACATAGAGCGCGGTCAGCGGCGCGTGCAGCCGGTCGGCGAGGCGCTTGGCATACCGGATGAGTCCGGCGCAGGCGAGATCCTCGCTGACGCAGACGAGGACGCGCTCGCCCGCCGCCCAGGGGCCGCTGATGGCGTGCTGACGCATGTAGCTCAGCATCTGCTCGTCGACGCGCTGCGCGGTGCGGCGCAGCGCCAGCTCGCGCAGCGCCGTCAGGTTGCCCGCCTTGAAATAGTGCCGCACCGCGCGCTCGGCCTGATGCGGCAGATAGACCTTGCCCTCCTTGAGGCGCTGGATCAGGTCGCCGGGCGCGAGATCGATCACCTCGATGTCGTCGGCATGGTCGAGGATGCTGTCGGGCACCGTCTCGCGCACGCGGATGCGCGTGATCTGCGCCACCACGTCGTTGAGGCTCTCGACATGCTGGATGTTGAGCGTGGTGTAGACGTCGATGCCGGCGGCAAGTATCTCCTCGACGTCGAGATAGCGCTTGGGATGGCGGCCGCCCGGCGCGTTGGTGTGGGCGAGCTCGTCGACCAGCACGAGCTGCGGCCGGCGCAGCAGGATGGCGTCGAGGTCCATCTCCTCGAGGGTGCGCCCCTTGTAGTCGACGCGCCGGCGCGGGATCACCTCGAGGCCGGCGAGCAGCGCCTGGGTCTCGTTGCGGCCATGCGTCTCGACCACGCCGACGACGACGTCGACGCCCTCGCGCAGCTTGGCCTGGGCCGCCTGAAGCATCTCGTAGGTCTTGCCGACGCCCGGCGCCGCGCCGAGGAAGATCTTGAGCTTGCCGCGCCCCTCCTGCACCGCGGCCTCGAGCAGCGCCTCGGGCGAGGGCCGCTGGTCGCGTTCGGATCGGTCCGTGGTGGGCATGGGGGATTATAGTAGTGCCGGGGCGGCTCGCGACAAGGAACCTGCCGCGGGGCTTGCCCCCTCTCCGCCCCTTGGGGCGGAGAGGGTTGGGGAGAGGTGGGGGCGGCGCGGGGTGCCGCCCGCCCGCGACGGCGCTCCCCCGGTGCGCTTCGCTCAGCCCTTGGCCAGCGCGTCGAGCGCGAGGTTGAGTTTCAGCACGTTGACGCGCGGCTCGCCGATGATGCCGAGAAAGCGTCCGTCGATATTCTCCTCGACCAGCTGCCGCACCCGGTCCTCGGGCAGGCCGCGCGCCTTGGCGACGCGCGGCACCTGGAAGAGCGCGCCGGCCGGGGTGATGTCGGGGTCGAGGCCGCTCGCCGAGGTGGTGACGAGGTCGACCGGGACCGGCGCCGAGGGGTTCTCCTTCTGGAGCGTCGCGGCGTCGGCTTTCACGCGGTCGACGAGCGGCTGCGCGGTGGGCGCGAGGTTCGAGGCCGCGGAGTTGTCGGCGGCGTAGGGCACGGCGATGGTCTTCGAGGGATCCTTGGGGTCGGGCTCGGTCGTCGCCGAAGGCCGGCCGTGGAAATACTTGTCCGAGGTGAAGTTCTGGCCGATCAGCTCGGATCCCACGACCTTCCCGTCCTTCTCGATCAGGCTGCCGTTCGCCTGGCGCGGAAAGACCAGCTGCGCGATGCCGGTCATGCCGAGCGGATAGACCAGGCCGGTGATGACCGTCATGACGACGATCATCAGGATGGCGGGGCGGATTTCTCGCAACATGTGAGGCTCCTCAGGCGAGGCCGATGGCGGTGATGATCATGTCGATGAGCTTGATGCCGACGAACGGCACGATGATGCCGCCGACGCCATAGACCCAAAGGTTGCGGCGCAGGATGGCGGCCGCGCCCGCCGGCCGGTACCGCACGCCGCGCAAGGCCAGCGGGATCAGCACGATGATGATGAGCGCATTGAAGATGATCGCCGACAGGATGGCGCTCTCCGGCGTCTTCAGGTGCATGACGTTGAGGACGGAGAGCTGCGGATAGAACGCCACGAACATCGCCGGGATGATGGCGAAGTACTTGGCGACGTCGTTGGCGATCGAGAAGGTGGTGAGCGCGCCGCGCGTCATCAGCAGCTGCTTGCCGATCTCGACGATCTCGATGAGCTTGGTCGGGTCGCTGTCGAGGTCGACCATGTTGCCGGCCTCGCGCGCCGCCATCGTGCCTGTGTTCATGGCCACGCCGACATCGGCCTGCGCCAGCGCCGGCGCGTCGTTGGTGCCGTCGCCGCACATGGCGACGAGCTTGCCCTTGGCCTGCTCGTCGCGGATCAGGCGGAGCTTGTCCTCGGGCGTCGCCTGCGCCAGGAAGTCGTCGACCCCGGCCTCGGCGGCGATGGCGGTGGCGGTCAGGGGATTGTCGCCGGTGATCATCACCGTGCGGATGCCCATCTGCCGCAGCTCGGCGAAGCGCTCCTTGATGCCGCCCTTGATGATGTCCTTCAAATGGATCACGCCGAGCAGCCGGCCGTCGCGCGCCACCGCCAGCGGCGTGCCGCCGCTCTTGGAGATGCGCTCGACGATGCCCTGCAGCTCCGGCGCCGGCTTCGCCGCCGCGCCGGCGAACTCGCGCAGATGGGCGAGGATGGCGTCGACCGCGCCCTTGCGGATGACGTGGCCCTCGACGTTGACGCCGCTCATGCGCGTCTGCGCCGAGAAGGGGATGAATTGGGCGTTGAGCGGCGCCATCTCGCGCGCGCGCAGCGCGTATTTCTCCTTGGCCAGCACCACGATCGAGCGCCCCTCGGGCGTCTCGTCGCTGAGCGAGGAGAGCTGGGCCGCGTCGGCAAGCTCGCGCGGATCGACGCCGGGGAGCGGGACGAACTCCGCCGCCTGGCGGTTGCCCAGCGTGATCGTGCCGGTCTTGTCGAGGAGCAGCGTGTCGACGTCGCCCGCCGCCTCGACGGCGCGGCCCGACATGGCGAGCACGTTGAAGCGCACCAGCCGGTCCATGCCGGCGATGCCGATCGCCGAGAGCAGCGCGCCGATGGTGGTCGGGATCAGCGTCACGAAGAGCGCGATCAGCACCACCACCGAGACCGCGCCCTTCGCGTAGCTGGCGAAGCTCGGAATGGTCACCGTGGCGAAGACGAAGATGAGCGTCATGCCGGCGAGCAGGATGTTGAGCGCGATCTCGTTCGGCGTCTTCTGGCGCACCGCGCCCTCGACGAGGGCGATCATGCGGTCGAGGAAGGTCGAGCCCTGCGCCGCGGTGATCTTGACCTTGAGCCAGTCCGAGGTGACGCGCGTGCCGCCGGTGACGGCCGAGCGGTCGCCGCCGCTCTCGCGGATGACCGGGGCGGATTCGCCGGTGATCGCGGATTCGTCGACCGAGGCGACGCCCTCGACCACGTCGCCGTCGCTCGGGACGATGTCGCCCGCCTCGACCAGGACGAGGTCGCCCGGCTTCAGCGTGTGCGCGGCGACCTGCTCCCACTGCCGCGTCCCGGCGCCGGCGAGGCGCTTGGCCTTGGTCTCGGTGCGGGTGCGGCGGAGCGTGTCCGCCTGCGCCTTGCCGCGGCCCTCGGCCACCGCCTCGGCGAAATTGGCGAAGAGCACGGTGAACCACAGCCAGAGCGTGATCTGCCCCGAGAAGAGCGCGTTGGTGCCGACCACCGTGCCGGAGCCGACGACGAGGTCGCGCAGGAAGAAGATGGTGGTGAGCACCGAGACGATCTCGACGCAGAACATCACGGGGTTCTTGACCAGCGTGCGCGGGTCGAGCTTGCGGAACGCCCCCCAGACGGCCGGAACCAGGAGCGAGCGGTCGAACAGCGACAAGGGCCGGACCTGGCGCTTGAAGAGCCCGGTATGCGGCGACCCGATGGTGGAGCTCAGGTTTTTCATGGCGCGTATTCCTTGGAGATCGTCCTGCTTACGGGCCGGCGTAGAGCATGCCGTGGTTCATCGCGACCTGCTCGACCACGGGGCCGAGCGAGACCGCCGGGAAATAGGTGAGGCCGCCGAAGATGAGGATGACGCCGACCAGCAGACCCACGAAGAGCGGGCTTTGCGTCGGGAAGGTGCCCGCCGACGGCGCCAGCAGCTTCTTCTGCGCCAGCGAGCCGGCGACGGCGAGCAGCGGGATCACGAAGATGAACCGGCCCATCAGCATCGCGCCGGCGATCGTCATGTTGTAGAAGAGCGTGTTGGCGGAGAGGCCGGCAAACGCGCTGCCGTTGTTGCCGGTTCCCGAGGTGTAGGCATAGAGGATTTCGGTGAAGCCGTGCGGGCCGGTATTGGCGATGCCGGCGAGCCCCGCCGGGACCACGGTCGCGAGCGCGCTCCAGCCAAGGATCGACAGCGGCAGCGACAGCAGCGCCAGGATGGTCATCTTGACCTCGCGCGATTCGAGCTTCTTGCCAAGATATTCCGGCGTGCGCCCGACCATCAGCCCGGCGACGAACATGGCGACGATGGCGAAGGCGAGGATGCCGTAAAGCCCGGAGCCGACGCCGCCGAAGATCACCTCGCCGAGCTGGATGTTGATCAGCGGGACCATGCCGCCCAGCGGCATGAAGCTGTCGAACATGCCGTTGACCGCGCCGCAGGAGGCGTCGGTGGTCACCGTGGCGAAGAGCGCGCTTTGGGCGATGCCGAAGCGGACCTCTTTGCCTTCCATGTTGCCGCCTGCCTGCAACGCGCTGTTGGCGCTGTCGACATGGAGCGCGGCGAAGGCGGGATTGGGCTGAGATTCCGCCCAGTAGACGGTGGCGGTGCCGACGAGGAAGAGGACGCCCATGGCGGCGAAGATCGCCCAACCCTGGCGCTCGTCCTTGACCATCCGCCCGAGCACGTTGGTGAGGCCGGCGCCGATCGAGAAGATGAGGATCATCTGCACGAGATCGGTGAGGGCGTTCGGGTTCTCGTAGGGATGGGCCGAATTGGCGTTGAAGAAGCCGCCGCCGTTGGTGCCCATCATCTTGATCACCTCCTGCGAGGCGACCGGGCCCTGGGCGATGGTCTGCTTCGCGCCCTCGAGGGTCGAAGCGTCGACATAGGCGCCGAGGTTCTCGGGCATGCCTTGCCAGACGAAGAACAACCCGACGACGATCGACAGCGGCAGCAGGACATAGAGGGTGGTGCGGGTGAGATCGACCCAGAAATTGCCGATCGTCTTCGCCTCGCGCCGAGCGAAGCCGCGCACCAGCGCGATGGCCATGGCGATGCCGGTGGCAGCCGAGAGGAAATTGTGCACCGCGAGCCCCGCCATCTGGACTAGGTAGCTCATGGTGGTCTCGCCGCCATAGGCCTGCCAGTTGGTGTTGGTGATGAAGCTCACCGCCGTATTGAAGGCGAGGCTCTGCTCCACCGCGGTCTGGCCCTGGGGATTGAAGGGCAGGTAGCCTTGCAGCCGCTGCAGCGCATAGAGCGTCGCGAAGCCCGCGAGGCTGAAGAACAGCATGGCGACCGCATAGGTCAGCCAATGCTGCTCTTGCTTCTCGTCGACGCCGCAGCACCAATAGACCGCGCGCTCGACCGGGCGCAGGATCGGGCTCAGGAACGTCCGCTCGCCCGTGAAGACGCGCGTCATGTAGCCGCCGAACGGCCGCGTCAGCGCGATGACGATCGCGCCGAACAGCGCGATCTGGATCCAACCGTTCAAAGTCATGGACGAGCTCCTAGAACCGCTCGGGGCGGATGAGAGCGAAGACGAGATAGACGACGATGATCAGCGTGACCGCGCCGCCGAGGATGAAGTCGATCGTCATGATTGCCTCACATCCTGTCGCAGGCCGCGACGTAGGCGACGGCGAGCGCGAAGAACGCGATCCCGACCGCCAGCATGATCGCATCGAGCATTTCAGTTCTCCTCTGCCGGCCGATGCAGCTTGACACGGCCGGGTCCCGAGCACGTTTGATCCATATCAAACGGGGAAAGAATTTACGGCGTCGGCGTGACTGGTACGGCAGCGGGGCTGCCGCGATCGCCCATTAAAAGGCGCTCGGCGCGTATAAATTCGAGAGGGATTTCGCGCGAACGATATAAAGGGTATATAAACGCCGTACGGAAAAGAGGGGGTGCCTTTCGGCACCCCCCGAGTCTCTCCCAGGCGCCAAATCGATGACGGTCGTGTCGCCGCGCGGCGGCGTCAGGCCAGGGCGCGCGCCAGGAAATGCACGCCCGCCAGCGCCGCCGCTTCGTCCCAGCGGTTGAGGCTCGCGCCGAGCATGGGGTCGCGGCCCAGCAGCGCGAACCCCGAGGCGATCAGCGCGCAGCCGCCCGACAGCATCGCCACGCCGATCCAGAGGGTATGGGGGCTCAACGCCTTGGCCCACAGCAGGATGAGCGCGAGGCTGAACAGCAGCCGGCGGCAGGTCTGCAGCGACAGGGGATCGAGCGCGCGCCGCATCTCAATTTGCGGCGGCGAGCTGAGGCGGCGAGGAGGGCGGCACGATGGTGAGCCCGACCAGGCCGACGCCGCGGCGCTCGAGCCCGAGGCGCCGTGCCGCCGCCTGCGACAGATCGATGATGCGGCCCGCCACATAAGGCCCGCGATCGGTAATGCGCAGCGCGACGCGGCGCCCATTGGCGAAATTCTCGACCAGCACGATAGTGCCGAAGGGAAGCGAGCGGTGCGCCGCGGTGAGTGCTGCCGTGTCGAAGCGCGCGCCCGACGCGGTGCGCCGCCCCTGATGGCGCCCGCCATACCAGGAGGCGACGCCGATCTCGTCATAGGCGGCGCGCGTCGGCGCGGTGGCGGCATCCGGCGGCCCCGCCGGCACGGCGGGAATTGTCGCCGCCGCCAGGCGCTCGCTCGGCGCGCCGCCGGCCAGGAGCAGCCCCAGCAGGACGACGCCGGCGGTGAGAGGGCGCCCGCCTGCGGCGGGAAATCCGCGCATGCTCAAGCGTGCGGACGGGCGTGCGAGAGAGTGAGATTGCCCAGCCCCGCCATTTCCGGGGCGATGTGCAGGACCAGCGCCGGCGTGCCGGTCGCTTCGCGCCGCACGAAACGCAGCGCGGCTTCGCGCGCGAAGAAGGTGCCGCCGGTCATGCCGTCGTCGGTCGCCGCGCACCAGCGGCCGCGCGCGTCCTGAAAGATGCGAAAGACGGTCTTGCGTTGCGATCTCGGCGCGGCGACGGCCTCGCCGAGCTTGGCTATGGGGATCATAAATGATGCTCCGGTCAGTTCAGCGACAGGCCTTCCACGCTGAGCACCACCGCGACCACCATCATCAGAAATCCAGCGGTGGTGATGAGGAGGTCCATGACGATGGTTCTGGCCAGCGGGTCCGCGGGCTCGCGGCGGGTTTTGCCGAGAGTCCGTCTCGATGCGCCGCCGCGGAGGGTCTCGAACATGATCGGCAGTCCTTTTCCATCCGTCGCGCTCGAAGGCGACGGCACTAGAAGAGGCGCTTCCGGGATAAAGATTCGAGATCGAATTTGAACGCGCCCTATAAAGCACCATTAACGGCGCCTAGGAAACGCGCGGAATCACGTGTTTCTTACTCGGGAAGCGCCATTCTTTACACCGTCTTTATTTCGTCGCTCGCGGCAAGGAATGGCGCCGAAGCTTATGCCGTCTTTATGTCGGCTCGTCCAATTCCATATCGACTCTATATGTCGGCATCACCTTTTCTAGACAGGTGCTCCTCGAGAGCATGCGTCAGAGGCAGGCAACCTCATGTGCGACAATCCCCTGTGCGACATCGGTCCCGGCGGCGCCGCGCCGCGCGACCGGCCGGTGCCGGGCGTCGAAGACGACCCGGTCCCACTCCGTCGGCGCGGCGTCGTCCGCGACATCGCGGCGGGCGTCGGCGCCAGCCTTTCCACTGCCGTCACGGCCGGGGCGACGGCGCTCCGGATCTGGCACGTCACTCCGCGCTGAGGCCAAATCCGGACGTCGCGCGAACCCCTCGGTAACGCGACCCCCTCCGGCGTTTATGGCGCGCTGATAAACCGCTCGGCCTTTCCGTCTCGAAACTTTAGGCCGGCATCGGCTCTTTACGGGTAGATCTTGCGGAGCACCAACCATGGCCCATAGTTTTGCCGCCCCTGCCCCGGCGGCGCCGAAACGGAGCTTCATCGTCTCCCGGAGCGAGGCCGGCGAGTGGATCGCGCGCGAGCGCCTGGGCGGCATCGAGCGCCGCTTCGCGAGCCAGAAGGCGGCGCTGCATTTCGTGCTCTTCGAGCTCGGCGAGCGCTGTGCCAGCGCGTTGCTGGCGCCGAGCCTCGCGCAGCAGGGCGGCGGCGATGACCGCTAGTTCCCGACAGGGGGCGAGGGTAAGCCCCGTGACCGTCCGGCCGAGAGCCGCAATCCTCGCGCTGAAGCTCGCTCTCGCCGCGGGCCTGGCGGCGACGCTGTCGGCGGGCGCGGCGCGGCCGCTGCCGACGCTCTTTCTGCTGCTCGAGGGGCTCTGCGCCGCGCTCGGCGGGCTGTCGCTCACGCTGGCGCTGGTCCAGCGCGAGACGCTGCGGCCGAGCGTCTACAACCACTGGCACGAGGCGGCGGCCCTCGGCCTCGCCGGGCTCGCGAGCCACCTGGCGCTGCGCGCGCTCGGCTGACGCTTCAAGACGACCGTTCCGCCCGCTTGGCGAGCCGCTCCGCCGATCCCACGGCGAGGCGGCTGAGCAGGCCCTACGTCGCCGGCGCGGCGCGGGCGGCCTCCGCCAGCGCCGGGCGCAGCCGCTTCTGGCCGAGGAAGAGCAGGATCGGCGAAGCGATGAAGATCGACGACGAGGTGCCGACCACGATGCCGAAGATGATGATCAGCGCGAAGCCGCGGATCGCCTCGCCGCCGATGATCGCCAGCGGCAGGATCGACAGCAGTACGGTGAGCGACGTCGCCACGGTGCGGCCGAGCGTCTGGTTGATGCTGAGGTCGATCAGCTCGCGCAGCGGCATCGACTTGAACTTGCGCAGATTCTCGCGGATGCGGTCGTACACCACGACCTTGTCGGTGACGGAATAGCCCACCAGCATCAGGATCGCCGCCACCGCGTTGAGATCGACCTCGATGCGCGTCAGCGCCAGGAATCCCACCGTCTTGGTGACGTCGAGCAGCAGGGTCCCGACCACGCCGACGCCGAACTGCCAGTCGAAGCGGAACCAGATGTAGACGAGCACCGCCAGCAGCGCCAACGACGTCGCCAGCAGCCCGTTGCGGAAGAGCTCGTGGCTGACGCGTGCGCCGACCACGTCGAGGCGGCGGATTTCGCCGCCCGGGAATTTCGCCTTCAGCATGTCGGCGATGGCCGCGCGCGCGCCCTGGTCGCCGGCTTGGTGGCCGAGCCGCACCAGCACGTCGCGCGCCGAGCCGAATTGCTGCACCTGCGCGTCGCCGAGGCCGAGCCCGCCGAAGGCGTCGCGGACCGCGCCGATATCCTGCGCCGCCGCGAGCCGCAGCTCGACCACGACGCCGCCCTCGAAATCGATGCCGTAATTGAGCCCGGGTGCGAAGAACATGATCAGCGAGGCAATGCTGAGCGCGGCCGAGACGATGAGGCCGGCGAAGCGGCCGCGCATGAAGCGGATGCGCGTGCCGTCGGGAACGAGGCGGAGCGGGCGGATCATGACGGGTTCTCCGAGCCGGCGGGCGCGCCGGCGGCAGGATGCGCAGCGCCAGCCAGGGCAGGATCAGCACGGCCAGGATCACGTAGAAGAAGTCGGTCGGGCCGGGCCCGTAGGTCCAGCCATAGCCCTGATCGCACCAGCGGATCGTCTGGCCGCGCGCGAGCTGGCGCTCCATCGCCTCGAGCTGGCCGCGATTCTGCGCCTGCAACAGGACGGGGAGATGCGTCTCGAAGCCCTTGAGCAGCCGGCCGTTGCCGGCCGCGGGATCGAAGCTCGGGTCGGCGGGCCCGTAATCGCTTTTGTAAAGGCACTCCATGGCACGCCAAGGGCTTTGCCGGCGCGCAACGCGGCGGCTCGCCCATTAAAAGGCGCTCGCCGCATATAGATTCGAGAGGAATTTCGCCGCCGGGAAATAAAGGCGGTGTAAAGCCGCCGCGCTCAGACGCTGGCGACGCGCGCCAGCATCTCCGGCCGCGCCGGCGGCAGGTGGTCGCGGAGATCGGCGACGAGCGCGTCGCGCTGCGCCCTC
>JASHTP010000547.1 GCA_030040495.1 Alphaproteobacteria bacterium | reverse complement strand
ATAGGCGATGGCGCGGTTGTAATAGCCGGCGGCGTAATTCGGGCTGAGCTGGATCGCCTGGTCGAGATCCTGCAGGGCGTGCTCGGTGTCGCCCTTGTTCAGATAGGCGTTGCCGCGGTTGTTGAAGGCGATGGCGAGCGACTCTGTCGTCTCGTGCCCCGATTGGATGAGCGCGGTACAGGCGCCGATGCTGAGATCGGGATTGGCGCTGCGGCAGCGCTCGGCGTTCTCCTCGCGGGTCTGCGCCGCGGCCGTGCCGGCGAGCGCCAATCCGGCCGCCATCGCGACCGCAAAAAGTCTCGTCCTCATGGCCACCCCCTTGGCTCTTCGACGACTCTACGGCGCAACGCGTCGCCGCGGGAAGAACGCGGCTCGGGCTCCTGGCCTGCAGACGGACAGGTGCGCCGGATTGGCCGCGCGGTCAGCCGCGGCGCCGCGCCAGGAAATCGCGCACCGCCGCGCCGGTGCCGAAGTCCCACGGCCGCAGCTTCTCCACCGGCACTTCCTTGAAGCCCGCGAGCTCGGTCGTGTCGAGAACGATCTCGCCGCTCGCCGGCATGTGATAGGCGATGATCACCTGGTTCATGCGGGCGAAGGGATAGGCGCCGATGAGCGTGCTCTGCTCGACCGTCAGGCCGAGCTCCTCGGCGACCTCGCGCCGCGCCGCCGCGTCGGGGCTCTCTTCGGGCTCGAGAAAGCCGGTGACCAGCCCGTACCAGCTCTCCGGCCAGCCCTGCCCGCGCACCAGCACGATCTTGCCCTGGCGCTCGACGATCGCCGCCACCACCGGCACCGGCGAGAGATAGGTGATCTCGCCGCAGCCGGGATCGCTGCACAGACGCTGACCGGGCTTGCCGGCCACCGGCTGGAGCGCGCCGCCGCAGCGGCCGCAATGAGCGGGCGGTATGTAGGGCATGGCGCGGTTATGGCGGCGGCCGGCGGCGGCCGCAAGCGCCGCGCGAAAGCCCTGCCGCGGCGCGCCTGCGCTGGGCCCTCGCGCTTGCCCGGTGCGATCAGCTAGGGTCGGGGCAATGCCCAATCCGCCCGCTGAAGAGTGGCCTTCGGCGCCGCCGCCCGGCGCCCATCGCAAGATCGTGGCGATCCATCGCTATTGGCAAAGCCTCGCGCCGGGCCCCGGCCGCTTGCCGAGCCGCGGCGACATCGATCCGGTTGCGATCCCGGAGCTGCTCGAGAACATCTGGCTGGTCGACATTCTCGGCACGCCGCCGCGCTTCCGCATGCGGCTCGCCGGCGAGGCGCTGCGCCGCATGGGCTTCGGGCTGAAGCGCGGCGAGTTCCTCGACGACTACATGAAGCCGGACGATTTGCCGCTGCGCCATTTCCGCCATCTCGCCGCGTCGAGGCGGCCGGTGTGGTTCCGCGGCGAGGCCTATGCGCCGCACGAGCGGACCGTGTCGGAGATCGAGCGCATCGCGCTGCCACTCGCCACCGACGGCGGCACGGTCGATGCCATGCTGTGCCTCACCGTGTTCTTTACCTTCGACGGCCACGAGGTCTGACGCGCCGCGGCTTTATTGTCATCGCGACAATTCCGCCATCCCCAAGCCGGCGCGTCCCCTGCTAGACTCCGTGCGGTGAAGGAACGGCGGACCGACGAGACGACGGAAGCGGGCGCCGCGCTGGCCGAGCGCCTGGCGCGCGACGCCTATGCGTTCGTCGCGGCGCGCGAGATGCGCGCGCTGCTGGCGGCGGCGGGGCCGCTCGACGATTGGGAGCGCTTCGCGCAAAGCTGGGACGACATGCCGGTCGACACCTACATGGCCGATGGCGGGCGCTATCGCCGCCGCCGCCACGCGGTGTTCGCCGCGGCGGCAGGCGGCGCGATCGAGCGCCGGCCGCACCAGCCGCATTACCAGAGCCTCGACTACAATCCGCTCCATGGCGGCATCGAGCGCTGGTTCGAGCCGGTGCGCGACGAGATCGCCGCGGGCGCCTCGCTCGCCACCATCCTCGGCTTCTGCCGCGCGCTTTTCGAGCGGCTCGCGCCCGCGATCCGCGCCTGGCACATCGAGACGCACCAGTTCCGCATCGAGGCGCGGCCCGGCATCGCCGGCAAGCCCACGCCCGAAGGCATGCATCGCGACGGCGTCGATTATGTGCTGGTGCTGCTGATCCGCCGGCAGAACATCGGCCGCGGCACCACCGCGATCCACGATGTCGAGCGGCGTCCTCTCGGCAGCTTCACTTTGACCGATCCCTTCGACGCGGCGCTGGTGCACGACGCCAGGGTCTATCATGGCGTGACGCCGGTCGAGCCGGTCGACCCCGCCCTCGCCGCCTATCGCGACGTGCTGGTGGTGACGTTCCGGCGCGCGTGAGCGGGCGTCGGCTCAGCGGATGTGCGTCGCCAGGAACGCGTCGATCGCCTGCCAGCTCGCTGTGGTCGCCGCCGCGTCGTAGCGCATGAAATGGCCGAGCACATTGGTGCGCGCCGGCAGCGGAAAATCGAAGGCGTGGAAGGCGCCCGGGAAGATGCGCAGCTCGACCTCGCCAGCGCCGGCGCGGCGCAGGTCCGCGACCATCTGCCGGCAGCGCCAGGCCGGCGTCCAATCGTCCTTGTCGCCGATCAGCACGAGCAGCGGCGCGGAAAAGCCGGCGACCCCGTAGCAATAGGGATAGAAGGCGATGCCGGCGGCGAAATGCTCGGACACTCGCCACAGCCCCGCCTGCAACGTCACCAGCACCGTCCAGCCGCCATGGGAATCGCCCTGCAGCACCAGCCGATCGCGATCGACTGTGCCGAGCGCGCCGAGCCAGCGCGCCGCGCTCAACGCATCCCAGGCGCGCCGCCGCGGCGCGACGAGCATCGGCTGACCGCAAGCATTGGCGACGCCGCGCGGCTCGAAGCTGTCGAGCACCAGCGCGACATAGCCATGCGAGACGTAGCGCCGGGCATAGGTCTTGAACAAAACCCAGCCGGGCTGGCCTCGCACCTGCCAGTCGTAGCCGTCGCAGCCATGGATCAGCACCACCGCCGGAAACGGCCCTGCGCCCGGCGGCGAGAGCAGATAGCCGGTGACCGTCTCGTCGCGCGCATCGGGCTTGCCCTCGGCGATCAGCGGAATGGTCACCGTGCGAAAGCCGGTTTCCTCGTCGGCCGGGCGCGCAACGGCGCCGCACGCGGCACAGAGCATGCTGGCGAGCGCGCCGCCGGCGGCAAGCCGGCGCCAGAATTCGCTCCTCATCCGCCGCACCCGCATGGAGGCGCCGCTCGGTCGGGACTCTCCGCCGCGACCCTACCCGGTTCCCCCGGCGCGCGCCAACGTTCCTGTGAACTGACCGGCGCCCCGGCGTGTCATACTATCGACGCGGAGGGTTGCATGGGGGCCGAAAGCCGCGTCTGGGAGAGCCTGCTGGCGCTGCGCCACCAAGGCGGCGCGGCGCCGGCGCAGCGCAGCGAAGAGCCGCCGGAGGCGGCGGCGCTGCTCCAGCTCTACCTGCCCTTTGCCCGGGTGCCGCGCGGCCGCGCTTTCGCCGTCGCGCATCTCGGCCAGAGCCTCGACGGGCGCATCGCCACCGCCGCCGGCGCGTCGCGCTGGGTCACCGGCGAGGCCGACCTCGTCCATACCCACCGCATGCGCGCGCTCGCCGATGCCATTCTGGTGGGCTCCGGCACGCTGCGCCACGACGATCCCCAGCTCACCGTGCGGCGCTGCGGCGGCGCCCACCCCGTGCGCGTCGTCATCGACAGCGAGCGCCGCCTCGCTCCCTGCTAC
>JASHTP010000546.1 GCA_030040495.1 Alphaproteobacteria bacterium | reverse complement strand
GCGGCGGCGCCGGTGCTGGCGCCGAAATAGCCGATCGCCAGGCCCTGGGTCGGCGCGGCGCTCTGCGCCCAGCGCGTCGCCAGCACCAGCCGCTCGGCGAGCAGCGCGATGTCGAAGACGTTGGCCCGATCCGCCGCCTCCGCCTCGCTCAAGAGGTCGAAGAGCAAAGTGGCGAAGCCGGCGCGACGGAGCTCGGCGGCCACCGCGGCGTTGCGCGGGCTGAAGCGGCTGCTGCCGCTGCCATGGGCGAAGAGGACGATCCCGGCCGCCTTGCCGGCGGGCAGGCCCAGCGCGCCATCGAGCCCCAGGGGCGAGATGGCGACAGTGCGGCTCGGGCCGGGATCGGCGAGTCCGGCCATGGTCTTGCGCTCCTTTGCGCGGCCTGCGGCCGCAGTCAGGCCTGGGCGGAAGGGCCGCTCCCCGGCGATGCGGCGGTCACGTTCCAGCTCGCCATGCCGACGATCAGCTGGGACAGCCGAGTTGCCTCGTCGAAATACTCTTTCATGGCGGCCTCGGTGAAGCGCTGCTGACAGGCGAATGCCTCGTCGGGGCTGCGGCAAGCGGCGAACCGCATCCAGGCTTCGGTGTCCTCCTGCAGCCGGTGCTGAGTGAACTGGACGATCTCGCGCGACAGCTCGGTCAGGCTGTTGAGCCAGTGCTCCCAGGCGTGCTGGCTCGCCTCGAAGGCCGGGCTTTGGCCGATTTCGGCGGGCGGCGGCGCTGCTTTCGGCTTGCGCTGCGGCCGCGGCGGCAATGTCTCGGTCATGCTGCTCCTCCTTCACTTAGGACGGACGCAACCATAAGAGTACCACGCGGCGCCCGACGCTTTGATCTGGCTCAATGTCGCGGCGCGGCGGTCAGCCGCCGGCGCCGCCGCCCAGGATGGTACCGGCGGTGCCGGCGAGCATCGCCTCGGCATCGTCGAGAGCGCCGATCGCGGCCAGGCGCCCGGTGCGCTCGGCGAAACGGCAGGCGGCCGCCACTTTCGGCGCCATCGAGCCGGGCGCAAAGGTGAAGCGGCGCAGCGCCGCGACGCTGATATGGCCGATCGGCACGCCTTCCGACATCGGCCAGCGCGTCCACACCGCCGGCACGTCGGTCAGCAGCAGCAGCGCGTCGGCGCCGAGCTCCTCGGCGAGCAGCGCCGCCGAATGGTCCTTGTCGATGACCGCCTCGACGCCGCTGAGCGAGCCGTCGGCGCCGACCGCCACCGGGATGCCGCCGCCGCCGGCGCAGATCACCGTGGCGCCGCCGCGCACCAGCAGCCTTATGGCGTTGATCTCGCGGATCCGCTGCGGCATCGGCGAGGGCACGGCGCGGCGCCAGCCGGCGCCATCCTGCAGGAAGCGCCAGCCGGTCTCGCGCGCCAGCCGCTCCGCCTCGGCCGCGCCATAGGTCGGGCCGATCGGCTTGGTCGGTGCGGCGAAGGCGGGATCGGCCGGATCGACCTCGACCTGCGTCAGCAAGGTCGCGAGCTCGTGCCCCGGCAGCTCGCCGGCCAGCGCCTGCTCGATGAGATAGCCGATCATGCCTTCGCTTTCGGCGCCGAGCACGTCGAGCGGATCGGGGCGCAGCGGCCGGTAGGAAGCCGCCTGCAGCGCCAGCAGCCCGATCTGCGGCCCGTTGCCGTGGGTGATGACCACCTCATGGGTGCGGGCCAGCGGGCCGATCGAGCGCGCCACCGCGGCGAGCAGGTTGCGGCGCTGCACCGCCGCCTCGAGCGGCTCGCCGCGGCGCAGGAGCGCGTTGCCGCCGAGCGCCACGACCACCAGCATCCTCGCTACCTTCCGGCCGGCCGGCGGTCGAGGAAGCGGTCGATCGTCTCGGCCAGGCTCGGCGTCCCGGCCTCGGCGAAGCCGTAGCGGGCGCGGATCACCTTCTTGTCGAGGCGGACCAGGCGGGCGAGATCGATCGGCGTCGCCGAGATGACGAGGTCGGCCGGGGCGGCGGCGATGGTCGCTGCCAGCGCCTGGAGCTGCGCCGGCGCATAGCCGACCGCCGGCAGCACCGCGCCGATATGCGGATAGGCGGCGAAGACCGCGGCGATCTCGGGCGCCGCCGCCGCGCGGGGATCGACGATCTCGGCCGCGCCGGCCGCGCGCGCCGCGACATAACCGGCGCCGTAGGCCATGCCGCCATGGGTGATGGTCGGCCCGTCTTCGACGACGAGCACGCGCCGGCCGGCGACCGCGGCTTCGTCGTCGAGCCGCACCGGCGAGGCGCCGCGCAGGATCGTCGCGCGCGGATTGACGGCGCGGCAGCGCTCGGCAAGCGCGCGCACGGCATCCTCGCTCGCGGCATCGACCTTGTTGATCAGGATCGCGTCCGCCATCCGCGCCACCGCCTCGCCGGGATGGTGGGTCGCGACCTGGTCCGGCCTGAGCGCATCGGCGACGCAGATATGGAAATCGGGACGGATGAAGGGAAAATCATTGTTGCCGCCGTCCCAGACGATGATGTCGGCCTCGCTCTCTGCCGCGCGCAGGATCGCGGCATAGTCGACGCCGGCGAAGACCAGGTTGCCGACGGCGAGATGCGGCTCGTACTCCTCGCGCTCCTCGACCGTGCAGCGCGCCGCGTCGAGATCGGCGAGGCTGGCGAAGCGCTGCACGCGCTCGCGGGCGAGGTCGCCGTAGGGCATGGGGTGGCGCAGCACGGCGACGCGCCTTCCGCGCCGGCGCAGATGCTGCGCCAGGTAGCGCGCGACCGCGGACTTGCCGCAGCCGGTCCTGACCGCGGTGACGGCGATCACCGGCAGCGCCGAGGACAGCATGGTGCGCGCCGGCCCGAGCAACACGAAATCGGCGCCGCACGCCAGCGCGCGCGAGGCGAGATGCATGACATGCTCGTGCCGCACGTCGCTGTAGGCGAACACCACCGTGTCGACGCGCTCGGCGCGGCAGATCTCGTCGAGCCGGTCCTCGGCGACGATCGGAATGCCGTCGGGGTAGAGCGGCCCGGCCAGCTCCGGCGGGTAGCGCCGGCCGGCGATGCCCGGGATCTGCGCCGCTGTGAAGGCGACGACGGCGGCCGAGGGGTCGTCGCGATAGACGCAGTTGAAGTCGTGGAAGTCGCGGCCGGCCGCGCCCAGGACGAGGACCCGGCGGCGCTTCGGCTCAGATGCAGTAGGTTCGGATCGGTGCGAAGCCATTGAACTCCACCGAGGCATAGCTCGCCGTATAGGCGCCGGCCGAGAGGAAATCGACGGGCTCGCCGGCGGCCAGCGCCAGCGGCAGCTCGTAGCCCGAGCGCTCGTACAATATGTCGGTGCTGTCGCACGTCGGTCCGGCGAGCACCACCGGCCCGAGCGGCCCCGCCGTCCGCGGCGTGCGCAGGCGATAGTCGATGCGCTCGCCGAGCGTCTCGGGAAGCCCGTTGTACCGGCCGGCGTCGAGATAGACCCAGCGCCGGCCGCCGGGATGAGGCCGCTCCGCGGCGAGCATCACCGATGCGCGCAGCAGGCCGGCGTCGCCCGCCATGTAGCGGCCCGGCTCGAGCAGGATGCGCGGCCGCGCGCCGCCGAAGCATTCGCGGAGCGCCGCCTCGATGATCTCGGCATAGACGGCGAGCTCGGGCGCCGGCCGCCGGTAGTGCGCCGGGAAGCCGCCGCCGAGATTGAGCAGCTCGAGCGCCAGGCCGTTGCGGGCGCAGGCGCGGAAGATCTCCGCCGCATGGGCGATGGCGCCCTGCCACTGGCGCGGCTCCATCTGCTGCGAGCCGACATGGAAGGAAACGCCCGCCGGCTTCAGCCCGAGGCGCGGCGCGCGCAGCAGCAGCTCGGCGGCCGTCTGCCGGTCGCAGCCGAATTTCCGCGACAACGGCCATTCGGCGCCGTGCCCCTGGACCAGCAGGCGGCAGAAGACGCGCGCGCCGGGCGCGGCGCGGGCGAGCTTTTCGAGCTCCGGCGCGCTGTCGCAGGCGAAGAGGTCGATGCCGTCGCGCCGGGCGCGGGCGATGTCGCTTTCGCGCTTGATGGTGTTGCCGAAGGAGAGGCGCGCGGCCGGCACGCGCAGGTCGCGGCAGCGCTCGATCTCGCCGTCGCTGGCGAGGTCGAAGCCGGCGCCGAGCTCGGCCAGCGCGGCGATGATCTCCGCCGCCGGGTTCGCCTTCACCGCGTAATAGATCGCCGCGGACGGGAAGAGATCCCGCATCTGCCGGTAGCGGGTGCGGACGATGTCGAGATCGACGACGAGGCAGGGCGTCGGCGGGCGCGTCGTCTCGAGGAAACGGTCGATCCTGTCGAGCGCGTCCGCCGCCGCGGCGCGCGCTGCCTCGCGACCCTGCTCCGCCATGCCGGCCCCTTCTGCGTGCTGCGGGCGAAATTAGGACGCCGGGCTGCCCCCGACATTGAGGCAGATCAAGTCGCGCGCGACACGTTTTTGTCATGCTCGCTCAGCGGCCGGAGAAAGGGGACGGACGTGCCCGGGTCGGCGATGGCGGCGGCGGCGAGCGACTATCTGAAGCGGGGCTGGTCGGTCATTCCGCTGCGCCCGGGAACGAAGCTGCCGGCGATCCACTGGGAGCTCTATCAGCAGCGTTGCGCCGGCGCCGAGGAGCTGAACCGGTGGTTCGCGCGCTGGCCGTCGATCAATATCGGCATCGTCACCGGCCGGATCTCCGGCCTCGTCGTGCTCGATCTCGACCGCCGCCACGGCGGCTTCGACAGCCTCGCCGCGCTCGAACGGCTGCACGGGCCGCTGCCCGAGACCGTCGAGGTGGAGACCGGCGGCGGCGGGAGGCATCTCTATTTCGCGCTGCCGCCGGTGCCGCTGCGCAACAAGGCCGGCCTCGCCGCCGGCATCGATCTGCGCGGCGAAGGCGGCATGGTGGTGGCGCCGCCCTCGCTCCATCCCTCGGGCAACCCCTATCGCTGGCGGCCCGGGCACGAGCCCGACGCGCTGCCGCTCGCCGTCCTGCCGCGCTGGCTGCTGCAGCTCGCGAGCGACGCGCCGCCGGGACGCGGCCATCCGCTCGCCCATTGGCGCGAGCTGGTGCGCACTGGCGTCGAGGAGGGCAGGCGCAACACCACCATCGCCTCCTTCGCCGGCCACCTGCTGTGGCACGGCGTCGACAGCGATGTCGTCACCGAGCTGCTGCTGTGCTGGAACCGCGTGCGCTGCCGGCCGCCGCTCGACGACGAAGAGGTGGTGCGGGTGGTGGCCAGCATCTCGCAGCTGCACAGCCGCCGCGCGACGCCGGACGAAGGCGCTGCCGTCGATTGATTTGCGTCAAGGCGCGGCCCTGCGCCGCTCCCTAGCCTGGGCGCGTTGATCCGACCGCGAGGACGGAGGGATGGCGCAGCAGACGATCGCGCGCTTCGAGATCGGCTACCGGCGGTGTCTCGGTCCCGACGGAGCCGCCGCCGGCGGCTTGCCGGATTTCGCCCGCGACGCCGCGACGCTGATCGCGCTGTACCGCGCCATGGTGCGCTGCCGCGCGTTCGACGCCAAGGCGGTGGCGTTGCAACGCACCGGCCGGCTCGGCACCTTCGCCTCCTCGCTCGGCCAGGAAGCGGTGGCCGTCGGCGTCGCCGCGGCGATGCTGCCGCAGGACGTGCTGTTGCCGAGCTTCCGCGAGCATGGCGCGCAGCTCTGGCGCGGCGTGACGCCGCTCGAGCTCTTCCTCTATTGGGGCGGCGACGAGCGCGGCAGCGACTTCGCCGCCGCGCGCCAGGATTTTCCGGTCTGCGTGCCGGTGGGCAGCCATGCGCCGCACGCCGCCGGCGTCGCCCTCGCCTTCAAGCTCAGGCGCGAGCAGCGCGTCGCCGTCGCCATCTTCGGCGACGGTGCGACCTCGAAGGGCGATGTCGCCGAAGCCCTGAACATCGCCGGCGTCTGGCAGCTTCCCGTGGTCTTCGTCGTCGCCAACAATCAGTGGGCGATCTCGGTGCCGCGCCGCCGGCAAAGCGCCGCCGAGACGCTGGCGCAAAAGGCGGTCGCGGCCGGCATCCCCGGCGAGCAGGTCGACGGCAACGATGTGGTCGCGGTGCGCGAAGCGGCCGAAGCGGCGCTGGCGCGCGCCCGCAGCGGCGCCGGGCCGAGCGTGATCGAAGCGGTGACCTACCGGCTTTCCGACCACACCACCGCCGACGACGCCAGCCGCTACCGCGACGATGCCGAGGTCAGCCGGCACTGGCCGGAGGAGCCGCTGCTGCGCCTGCGCGCCCACCTCGCGGCAGCCGGTCGTTGGGCGAAAGCTGACGAGGAGCGGCTGCTGGCCGAGGTCGCCGCCGAGATCGATGCGGCCGCGGCCGCCTATCTGGCGACGCCACCGCAGGCAGCGGCCAGCATCTTCGAGCACACTTTCGCGACCCTGCCCGCCGAGCTCGAGGCGCAACGCGCGGCGGTGCTGGCCGAAGCGCCGGCGACGCCTGCCGTGGCGGCAGGGTGACGGCGATGGCGGAGATCACCCTCGTCCAGGCGGTCAATCTGGCGCTGGCGCGCGCGCTCGCGGAGGACGAGCGCGTCCTCGTCCTCGGCGAGGATGTCGGCGCCGATGGCGGCGTCTTCCGCGCCACCGACGGGCTGCTCGCCCGCTTCGGCGAAGCGCGCATCGTCGACACGCCGCTCGCCGAGGCGGCCATCGCCGGGCTCTCGGTCGGGCTTGCCGCGCAAGGCTTCCGCCCGGTGGCGGAGATCCAGTTCACCGGCTTCATCTACCCGGTGATCGACCAGCTGGTGAACCACGCCTCGCGGCTGCGCACGCGCACGCGCGGCCGGCTCTCCTGCCCGCTGGTGCTGCGCGCGCCCTGCGGCGGCGGCGTGCGCGCCCCCGAGCATCACTCGGAAAGCCCCGAGGCGATGTTCGCCCATGTGCCGGGGCTGCGCGTGGTGATCCCGTCCTCGCCGCGCCGCGCCTACGGCATGCTGCTGGCGGCGATCCGCGACCCCGATCCCGTGGTCTTTCTCGAGCCGACACGGCTCTATCGCACGCTGCGCGAGGAGGTCGCCGACGACGGCGCGGCGGCGCCGCTCGACCGCTGCTTCGTGCTGCGCGAGGGACGCGACCTGACTCTGGTCGCCTGGGGCGGCGCGGTGCGCGACGCGCTCGCCGCCGCCGAAGCGCTCGCCAAGGGCGGCGTCGGCGCCGAGGTGATCGACGTCGCGACCCTGAAGCCGCTCGACGCCGACACCATCCTCGCCTCGGTCGGCAGGACCGGCCGCTGCGTCATCGTCCACGAGGCGCCGCTCA
Organism: Alphaproteobacteria bacterium; assembly: GCA_030040495.1. GTDB lineage: Bacteria > Pseudomonadota > Alphaproteobacteria > ATCC43930 > CGMCC-115725 > DAHUYF01. The sequence goes on along the minus strand of JASHTP010000546.1, from coordinate 506 downwards.
CCGGCGGCTTCGGCGGCGAGATCGCGGCGCGGCTTGCCGAGCGCGGCCTGCTGTCGCTGCTCGCGCCGGTCGAGCGCGTCGCCGGCTACGACACGGTGATGCCGCTGCCGCGGCTCGAGCATCTCTATCTCCCCAATCCCGCGCGGATCGTCGCCGCAGCGCGGCGTGCGCTCGCCTACGCATGAGCCGCTTCGCGCTCCCCGATCTCGGCGAGGGCCTGCAAGAGGCCGAGATCGTCGCCTGGCACGTCGCCGAGGGCGACCATGTCGTTGCCGACCAGCCGCTGGTCTCGGTCGAGACCGAGAAGGCGGTGGTCGAGGTGCCGTCGCCCCATGCCGGCCGCATCGCGCGGCTGCTGGCGCAGCCGCAGGAGCGCGTCAAGGTCGGCGCGCCGCTGGTCGAGTTCGAGGAAGGCCCGCACGCCGACACGGGCACGGTGGTCGGCGAGTTGGCGCCGGCGCCGCCCGCGCCCGCGGCACCGCCGCCTGCCGCGAGGCCTGCCGGCG
>JASHTP010000545.1 GCA_030040495.1 Alphaproteobacteria bacterium | reverse complement strand
GGCGCGGCGGGCTTCGGACCCACCGGACGAAGGACTTGCAAACCGCGCGCGCGTCTCGGGATCGCGATAGGCGACGCCATGGCGGTGATAGGGATCGTGCTCCCAGGTATCCTCCACGACGCTCGGGCGATGCAGGGACTCGATCTCGCGCCGGTTGATGGCGTTGAAGCGGCCGGGGTCGATGCGGATGCGGTGATGCGCCCAGTCGCAATGGTTCCAACCCCAGAGCGACGGAATGATGGCGATGCCGACGCCAAAGAACAGCGTCGGTCCGAAGACGCACTCAGGCAGCGGTGGAAAGGCGTAAGGCGGAAAGCCGGGATAGGGCCAGGGCCCGTAGATGAGCGCCGCGTCATAACAGGGCACATAGACGACGGCCGGGCTGACCGGCGCGATGATGATGGTCGGGCCTTCGACCACGACTTGCTGTTGCGGCGTGGTGGCAAGCGTCCCCGCCGCCTGGGCCCGCTGGCGCAGGCGCTGCACCGCGTCCATGACCGCGCTCTGTTGCGCGAGGAAGGCGTCGCCGAGCCGCTGCATCCAATCGAGCCGGTCGTTCATCATCTGCACGATCTGCGGAAAGGGCACGAGCGCCTTGACGCTGGGATCCCAGTCCTGCGCTTCCAGCGCCGCAGCGAGCGCGTCGCCCTTGAGCGCGGCGTTGGCGGGCACCTGCAGCCAGCGCGCCGCCTCGACGATCTCGAGCGGGTAAGTGGCCGCCATGAGGATCTGACCAAGCAGCTCGTCCGGATAGAGCGCGACCGGCGCCACGAGCTGCTCGAGCTCTTGCTCGCTGAAGGCCGGCGCCGGCTCCGCCGCCGCGCCGGGCCGGAGAGCGCCGAGCAGCGATGTCGCGATGGCGAGCGCAAGCAACCCCGCCATGACTGCCATCCATCTCGTCGCCATCTGTCACCGTCTGGGGCTCGGGCGAAGCCCATTGGCGCGCCGCGGCACGGCGCTCGCAATCATGGATAGGTCTTACCTGGCCGGGCCGGGCACCGACATTGACTTAAATCACGGAATTCGGCGGCGCTCCAGGCGGAAACGACGAAAAAGCGCTGAGTCCGATCACTCTTCCGCGCGCTCGAGGCGGAACAGCCGCGACTTGTCATCGCAATCGAAAATCTCGGCCCATCGTCCCCAGCCGGTGACCACCCGTAGGGTCCGCTCGGCGTCGGCCTAGTTCAGGTGGTCGAGCAGCTCGAGTTCGAAGCGCCCGCGGCGCGCGGCGCGGCGATCATCGCCGGCTCCTGAGGCTCATGAGGAAGGCGACCGCCTGCCGCGTCTGGTCCTCGGTGAGCTCGGGATTCGGCATGTCCTTGGTCGAGCGGATGCTGCTGTGCGTCTCGCTCAGGAAGCGGCGCAGCGAGTCGGCGGTGACGCCCGGACGGTTGGCGATGGCGCGGAATGCCGGCGCCGGCGGGCGCAGCAGCGGCGTCATCTCCTGATTCGGCAACACCAGGTGGCAGGCGGTGCACAGCTTGAGCGACAGCGCGCGGCCGGCCCGGACATCGTCGGCCTGCGCCGGCTCCTGGGCGCGGACCGGGGTGAAAAGGACGCCGGCGAGCGCGCAAAGGACCGCCGCCATCGCAAGTCGGTTCATCATCGTCTCCGTCGGATCAATCGCGGGACGCCGGCCCACGTTGGGCGCGCCGCCCCTATTCCTCTATTTGAGCGACTCGATATAGACCACCAGCTCGTCGAACTGTTCGCGCGTCAGGCCGATCGGCGACATCTGCTGGCCAAGACGGCGGGCGTTCTCGTGGCCGCGCCGCTGCGCCTCGGCCAAGCGGTCGCCGGCCCATCGACCCTGGCGCGCGAGCTTGTAGAAGGAAGGCGCCCGCCCCATCCCGAAGAGGTGGCAGAAATTGCACTGCCGATCGGCGATTTCCTTTCCCGGCTCGGCCTTGGCGTCGGCCACCGGCGGGCAGACGAGATCCGGGTGGGACGAGGCCGTCTGCTGGCACTGGCGCATATGGGCATCGAAGAGAAAGGCGGCCACCCGGTCATGGCGCACCGCCGGGACGTCCTTGAGCTGCGGATCGGTGATCAGCGCGTGCAGCTGCTTCTGCTGCTGCGCGCTCAGCGCCGGGACGGTCTGGTCCTGGCGGCCGATTCCGTACTCCGCCTGCAGGTACCGGCGGTCGGTGTCCGTCAGCTCCGCCGCCGCGGCAGGCGGCAGCGTCGAGGCGGCGAGCGCCGCCATCAACGCCAGCGACAACCAGGTTTCCTTCATGCCCTGTCTCCCTGCCTCGGCGCCCCGACCGGTGTGCCGTCACCGCAACCTTGGGGCAGGTCCGCCGCCGCGGCAATATCTACGTCCCGGGCCGAGCGGCGCTCACTGATCTGAATCAATCGGACGGCGCGCGGCGGCCGCGCCGCCCCCGGAAACGGCCCGTCCGTGCCAGGAAAATTGGCCTGTATCAAAGCGTAAGCCGCGACGAGGGTCATACTGGTGCAGCTTCGGAGCGGTGCCGCGGGCGCCGCGCGGGACGGGCACGAGAAGGCAAAGGCGGACGATGCCGGGCACTCTGAAAATAGCCTACCGGCTCCTGGTCAACGACCGGGCGAAGTTCGCGGCGCTCCTGGTCGGGATCACCTTCGCCGTCTTCCTCATGATCGAGATGACCTCGCTCTTCTCCGGCATCCTCAAACGCGCCTCGGCGACGGTGATCAACATCGGCGCACCGATGTGGGTGATGGATCCCGCCGTCCAGACGGTCGCCAACACCATTCCCCTGCCGGACTACGTCCTCGACGAGGTGCGCAGCATCCCCGGCGTCAAGTTCGCCGTCCCGCTCTATTCCGGCGGCGGCCTGGTCAAGCTGCGCGACGGCACCTATCAGTCGGTGAACATCGTCGGGCTCGACGACGCCAGCCTGTACGGCCGGCCGAAGCTGCTCGCCGGCAACATCCAGGATCTCTTCACAGAGAACGCGTTCCTCGCGGTCAAGGATTCCGAGTTCTACAAGCTCGAGAATCCCGCGGTCGGCACCGAGTTCGAGATCAACGACCATCGCGGCGTCATCGTCGGCATCGCCCATGTCGCCGCGAGCGGTCTCTTCGGCGTGCCCACGCTCTACACCACCTTCAACCGCTCGCTGCAATACATACCGAACATGCGCATGACCATCTCCTACATCCTGGTCGTGCCCAAGACGCCGGCCGATGTCCAGGCCATCAAGAAGAGCGCGGCGGCCGCAGGGTACGTCGCGCTGACGGAAGACGAGTTCATCCAGAAGATCTCCACCTTCTACACGTACCAGACCGGCATCGGCACGAACATGCTGCTGATGACGGTGATCAGCTTCATCATCGGCCTCTCGATCTCGGGACAGACCTTCTACACCTTCATCCTCGAGAACATCGAGAAGTTCGGCGCGCTCAAGGCGATCGGCGCCAAGGGGCGGGTGCTGATCTCGATGATCCTGTTCGAGGCCTCCTTCGTCGCGCTCACGGGATACGGCATCGGCGTCGGCCTGTGCGCCGCCATCATCTTCCTGGCGCGGCTCTACCTGCCCGACTACGCGGCGATCATCACCTATTGGAACCTGATCCTCGCCTTCATCATGGTGGTCGTGATCGCCGCGGCCTCGAGCTATGTCGGCGTGCGCAAGGTGCTGCGCATCGAGCCCTTCGACATTTTCCGCGGATAGGAGCCATGCCGAAAGCCGCGATAGAGGCCGCGGGCCTCACCAAATGGTTCGGCACCGGCGAAGCCAAGACCATGGCCGTCCGGGAGGTGACCTTCGACGCCTATTTCGGCGAGATGCTCTACATCGTCGGCCCCTCGGGCAGCGGCAAGACGACGCTGCTCAGCATGATCTCGGGCATCCTGCGCCCGAACGCGGGCACGGTGAAGATCGAGGGGGTGGATATCTGGGGCCTTTCCGCGGACGCGCTCGCCGACTTCCGGCTGCAGAAGATCGGCTTCGTGTTTCAGGATTATCACCTCTTTCCGCGCCTCACCACCGCCGAGAACGTGGCGATCCCGCTCATTCTCCAGAATCGCCCCTGGGACGAGGCGCTGAACGAGGCGCGACGGGACCTCGAGGTGGTGGGGCTCAAGGAGCGGGCCGAGCTGCCGCCGGTGAAGCTCAGCGGCGGCGAGCAGCAGCGGGTCGCGATCGGCCGGGCCATCGTCGCCCGTCCGGACATCCTGATCTTCGACGAGCCGACCGCCTCGCTCGACGGCGAAACCGGACGGAACATCGTCAGCTTCGTTCGACAGCATGTTCTATCCGATCAACGCTGCATCGTCATGGTCACCCACGACAGCCGCATCTTCGAGTTCTCCGATCGCATCATGCGCATGGAGGACGGCAAGCTGAAGGCCATCGAGCGGGAGAGCCTCAGTGCGCAATAAGATCATCTTCATCGTGTCGGCCATCGGCGCGGTGCTGGCGCTCATCAGCGCCTTCGTCGCCGCCGAACAGCCGCCCATCCAGCCGCCGCTCTTCAATCCCGCGGCCAATCCCTTTGCCAAAGGGATCTACGCCGACGGCATGATCGAGAGCGAGCAGCCGGTGGGCGAAAACATAAACATCTATCCCCAGGTCTCGGGACCGATCACCCAGGTCCTGGTCGTCGAAGGCCAGAAGGTCCGCAAAGGAGATCCACTGCTGACGATCGACGATTCGGTCCAGCGCGCGACGGCGGAGCAGCTGAAGGCGCAGGCGGAAGCGGCGCTCGCCATGCTCGAGGAGCTCAAGGCGGAGCCGCGGCCCGAGACGCTCGATGTGTCGGTGGCCCAGGTGGTGAGCGCCAAGGCGACGCTCAAGAACACGCAGGACGAGCTCGAGAAGCAGGAGCACGCCTACGCCATCGACCCGCGTTCGGTAAGCCTGCTGGCGCTCGACGATGCGCGCAACGCCGAGAAGATCGCCGAGGCGAACCTGAAGGTGGCCGAGCGGCAATACGACCTGACCAAGGCCGGCGCCTGGATCTACGACATCGAGAACCAGGAGAGACAGTACGCCGCCTTGTCGAAGGCCTATGTCGCTTCCGAGGCGCTGCTCGCCCAGTACACCATCCGCGCGCCGGCGGACGGCGTGGTGATGTCGGTGCAGGCCATGGTCGGCAGCTACATCTCGCCGCAGGGCGCCTATGATTCCTACACCCAGGGAATGGATCCGCTCGTCGTCATGAGCGTGCCGCAGGAGCGCCTGCAGGTGCGCGCTTATATCGACGAGATCCTGGTCGGCCGCCTGCCCGATCCCGCGAAGATGAACGCCGAGATGTTCATCCGCGGCACGAATATCCACGTGCCGCTGACCTTCTCGCGGGTCCAGCCCTTCATCTCGCCGAAGATAGAGCTCTCCGACGAGCGCGAGGAACGGGTCGACGTCCGCGTCCTTCCCGTGATCTTCCGCTTCGAGAAGCCGAAAGGCCTGAACCTCTTTCCCGGGCAGCTGGTCGATGTCTATGTCGGCGAGAAATAGCCGCCGGCCGGCGATCGCGGCCTGCGGCGGCGTGCTGCTCTGCCTGCTGTCCGGCTGCGCCGTCGGCCCCGACTTTCTCCGTCCCAAGGCGCCGGCGGTAAGCCATTATTCGACCGGCGCCGATCCGACGGCGACCGGCGCCGCCGGCGGCGTCGCGCAGCGCTTCACCCCGGGGGCGAAGATCGCCGCGCAGTGGTGGCGCCTCTTCGCCTCCAAAAAGCTCGACGCGGTGATCGCCGAAGCGACCGAGACGAATCCCGGGCTCGCGGCGGCGCAGGCGAGCCTGCGCCAGAGCCAGGACACGCTGCGCAGCGGCTACGGCATCTTCTACCCGCAGATCGAGGCCGACGCCGGCGCGACGCGGCAGCGATACACCTCGGTGAAGGTCGGTCAGGTATCTCCACCGACCATCTTCAATCTGTTCACGCTGTCCGCGACGGTCAGCTACGCTCTCGACATCTTCGGCGGCGAGCGGCGCCAGGTCGAAGGCCTCGGCGCCGAGGTCGACCTGGCGGGCGCCACGGAGCAGGCCACATATCTCACGCTCACCGCCAACATCGCCAACACCGTCATCGCGGAAGCCGCCTATCGCGCGGAGATCGACGCGACGCAGCAGCTCATCGATCTCCAGCGCGAGCAGGTCAAGCTCGCCGAGGACCAGGCACGCGCGGGAACCGTGCCTTACTCGAGCGTGCTCAGCCTGCAAAGCGCGCTTGCTTCCTATGAGGCGACGATTCCGCCGCTGCAGCAGAAGCTCACGCAGAGCGAGGATCTGCTCGCGGCGCTCGCCGGGCACGTGCCGGCCGAGTGGCACCCGCTCGAGGTCAACCTGACCGATCTCACCTTGCCGAGCGACCTGCCGGTGAGCCTTCCCTCCGACCTCGTGCGCCAGCGTCCGGACGTTCTGGCGGCGGAGGCGACGGCGCATGCGGCCAGCGCCAACATCGGCGTGGCGACGGCGGCGCTGCTGCCGAGCGTCACCCTCAGCGGCAGCTTTGGCGTGAACAACACCTCGACGAGCACGCTCTTCTCGTCCAACGGACAATTCTGGAGCTTCGGCGCCAACGCGACGCAGCCGCTGTTCGAGGGCGGCACGCTGTGGTTCCGCCGCAAGGCGGCGATCGACAGCTATCAGCAGGCGATGGCCTTGTACCGCCAGACGGTGCTGGGCGCCTTCGAGCAGGTCGCCGACACGCTGCGCGCCCTCGACCACGATGCCGCCGCGCTCAAGGCGGAGGACGAGGCGCTCGCGACCGCGGAACAGGCGCTGCATCTGGTGCAGGCCAACTATGCCGCGGGCCTCGCGACCTATCTCGACGTCCTGACCGCCGACACGCAGTACTATCAGGCGAAGATCGGCGATCTGCAGGCGATTGCCGTGCGCTACCAGGATACGGTCGCGCTGTTCACCGCGCTCGGCGGCGGCTGGTGGAATGGGACGCGTGAGGATGTGAGCGCAAAGGGGACGAAGATCGACTGAACTCCGACCTGGCGAAAGGATGGATGCCATGATCACGCGACGCGATGCCGGTCTCGGCCTGTTGGCCAGCGCATCGCTGCTGAGCGGCACGCTCTCGGCCGCCGCGGCGCCAGCGCAGCCGATCGATCTGCCGAAGCCTGCGCTGCGCGGCACGCCGCTGGCGGACGCGCTGCGCGCCCGGCGCTCCACCCGCGAATTCGCCGACCGGCCGCTGCCGCTGCCCGTGCTGTCGGGCCTGCTCTGGTCCGCCTTCGGCATCAATCGGCCGCAGAGCGGCGACCGGACCGCGCCGTCCTGGCGGCATGCCATCGAGGCGGAGATCTACCTAGCCATGAAGGACGGGGTCTGGCGCTACGAGCCGGCCGGCCATCGGCTGCTGCCGCATCTTGGCGAGGACATCCGCGCCGAGACCGGCGTCCAGGATTTCGTCGGCCCGGCGCCGCTCAACCTCGTCTATGTCGCCGACGGCGCCCGCATGGGAAACACGCCCGCCGAGGACAAGCGCCTCTACGCCTTCACCGATGCCGGCTTCATCGGCCAGAACGTCTATCTCTTCTGCGCGTCCGAGGGTCTGGCGACGGTGTTCCGCGGCTCGGTCGACCGCGACCGGCTCGGCCGGACCTTGCGGCTCGGCGCGGACCACTTCGTCACCTTCGCGCAGACGGTGGGATTCCCCAAGGGCTGACGCCGGCGCGGCTCAGCCTTCCTCGATCAGCGGCACCCAGGCCGGCCGCTCGGCGGCGGCGAGCGAAACCGGCGGCCCGGGCTCGTCATAGAGGAGCCGCGCCTCGGCGGGCGGACCGCGCCGCGTGCCCAGCGCGCGCACCGTCACCTGGCGCTGCAGCCTTCCTTGCCGCACGCCGACAATGTCGCCGACGCGCACCGCATGGGCGGGCTTCAGCACCACCGCGCCGGCGACGGTGACCGCGCCCTCGGCACAGAGCCTTGCCGCCAGCGAGCGGGTTCTGGCGAAGCGCGCGAACCACAGCCACTTGTCGAGCCGCGCGCCGCTCATCGCGCGAGCCTGAGCTCCTTGAGCTTGGCGAAGGGACCGTCGGCGGCCGGCGGAGCCTCGATGCGCCGCCGACGACGGCGCGACGCCTTGCCTGACAGCGGCTCGCCGGCACGGCGCGGCCGGGCGCGGAAGCTGACGCCGCTTTCGCCCTGGACGGCGCGGTAGCCCAGCGCC
>JASHTP010000544.1 GCA_030040495.1 Alphaproteobacteria bacterium | reverse complement strand
CGCGCCGGATCGCGTCATCGAAGGCCGCTACGAGCGCTTTCTCCTGCCCTGGGCCGGCGCCGCGGGCGAGCGCTTCGTGCTGTGCATTTCGCTGACGCGCAGCTCGCGCATTCTGGCACCGGCGGAGGCGGCGCAATAAGGGCGGCGGCGCTCACTCCATGCCGCGGACATAGCCGCGCACCGCCGCGATGACGAGGCCCACCCCGCCGGCGATCTCCGGCACATGCCAGCCGTCGACCGCGGGAAAGCCCAGCCGGACCGCGCCATAGGTCACGAGCGCGCCCAGGACCGAGCCGACGACGCCCCAGAGGATGAGATAGGGCATGAGCTTGCTTGGCATGGCGACGCCTCGCCGCCGAGGGATCGTTCGCCAGTCTGGCGAAGCGCCGGCGGCGAGGCAACGGGGGATCGCGGCGAGGCTGGCAATGACGGCGATGTTCCCGTAAAGTTCCGGGCGGTCGGGCGAGGAGAAGCATCTTGGTCGCGCGGGTGCGTACGGTCGCTTTCTCCGGCATCGAGGTGCTCGAGGTCGAGGCGCAGGTCACCATAACCTCGGGCCTCATCGCCTTTACCGTGGTCGGGCTGCCGGACAAGGCGGTGGCGGAATCGCGCGAGCGCGTGCGCGCCGCGCTCGCCGCCTTGGGCCTGGCCGTGCCGCCCCGGCGCGTCACCGTCAACCTCGCGCCCGCCGATCTCATCAAGGAAGGCAGCCATTTCGACCTGCCGATCGCGCTGGGATTGCTGGCGGCGATGGAGGTGCTGCCGGCGGACGAGCTCGACGGCTATGTGGCGCTGGGCGAGCTCGCGCTCGACGGCTCCTTGCTGCCGGTGGCAGGCGTGCTGCCGGCGGCGATGGGCGCGGCGGCGGCCGGGCGCGGGGTCATCTGTCCCGCCGGATCGGGCGGCGAGGCGGCCTGGGCGGGCGGCATCGAGGTGCTGGCGGCGCCGTCGCTGCTGGCGCTCATCAACCATTTCAAAGGGACGCAGGTGCTCTCCCGTCCCGAGCCGCGCGTCGCCGAGGCGCCGCACTCGCCGCTCGATCTCAAGGACATCAAGGGCCAGGAGACGGCCAAGCGCGCGCTCGAGGTCGCCGCCGCCGGCGGCCACAATCTGCTGATGATCGGCCCGCCCGGCTCGGGCAAGTCGATGCTGGCGGCCCGGCTCCCCGGCCTGCTGCCGCCGCTCGACCCGGCCGAGGCGCTCGAGGTCAGCATGATCCATTCGGTCGCCGGCCTGCTGCGCGACGGCAGGCTGATGCGCCAGCGGCCGTTCCGCGATCCCCATCATTCGGCCTCGCTCGCGGCGCTCGTCGGCGGCGGCCAGCGCGCCCGGCCGGGAGAGGTGTCGCTGGCGCATCTGGGCGTGCTCTTCCTCGACGAATTGCCGGAGTTCCAGCGCGCCAGCCTGGAAGCGCTGCGCCAGCCGCTCGAAAGCGGCCGCGCCAGCGTCGCCCGCGTCCATGCGCATGTGACATATCCCGCGCGAGTGCAGCTGGTCGCGGCGATGAATCCCTGCCGCTGCGGAAATCTCGATGATGCTGCACTGGCATGCGGCAGGGCGCCGCGTTGCGCGCAAGAGTACCAGTCGAAGATATCGGGGCCGCTCTTCGACCGCATCGACCTCCATATCGACGTGCCGGCGGTCAGGCCCGCCGATCTCGCGCTGCCGCCGCCGGCGGAAGGCTCCGAAGCGGTCGCCGAGCGCGTGGCGGCCGCTCGCGCGCGGCAAGCGGCGCGCTACGCGCGACTCCCGCCAGACCGCCGCATCCGCACCAATGCCGAGCTCGACGGGCAGCTGCTCGACGAGTTGGCATCACCCGATGCCGACGGCAAGCGCCTGCTTTTGGACGCGGCCGAGCGGCTCCATCTCTCCGCTCGCGGCTATCACCGCGTGCTGCGCGTCGCCCGCACCTTGGCCGATCTCGAAGCTTCGGAATCGGTGCGCCGCCTCCATGTGGCGGAGGCGCTCTCCTATCGGCGGATCCTGCTCGGCGGGGATTTGATCGGGCGCTGAGGCTTCGCTGCCTCCCGCCCCCGGAGAGATCGTCCTCGCGCGGAGCATCAGGCCGCGGCAGCGGAAAGCGCCGCCGAAGCCCGAGACTGGAGAGCGCGACGGGTCACAGGCCGGCCCGGCGATTGACCTGGGTCAATGTCCGCCCGCGGCTCTGCCCTATGATGCGATTACGACGCGCTTGCCGGCCGGGCGCTTCGGCGTATCGTGAGCCGGTATGCGTCGGAGCGCAGAAGGCGCGGCAGGGGGAAATCGTTCCTGTGGATGTGATCGTCACCGACATCGCGATCATCGGCGCCGGAGGAGCCGGTCTGCGCGCCGCCATTGCCGCGGCCGAGAGCGATCCCTCGCTCGATATCGCGCTGATCTCCAAGGTCTATCCCATGCGCAGCCACACCGTTGCCGCCGAGGGCGGCGCGGCGGGCGTGATCAAGGACAATGACAGCCTCGACTATCATTTCAACGATACCGTGACCGGCGGCGACTGGCTGTGCGATCAGGACGCGGTCGAGCTGTTCGTCAACGCCGCCCCCCTGGAGCTGATCCAGATGGAGCATTGGGGCTGTCCCTGGAGCCGGCAGGGCGACGGCAAGGTGGCGGTGCGGCCGTTCGGCGGCATGAAGATCGAGCGCACCTGGTTTGCCGCCGACAAGACCGGCTTCCACATGCTGCACACGCTCTTTCAGACGTCGCTGAAATACCCGGCGATCAGGCGCTTCGACGAGCATTACTCCACCGAGCTGCTGGTCGAGGACGGCCGCTGCATCGGCGTGGCGGCGATCGAGATGCGCTCGGGCCGCATGATCGCGTTCCACGCCAAGGCGGTGATCCTCGCCACCGGCGGCGCCGGACGCGTCTTCCCCTTCACCACCAACGGCGCCATCAAAACCGGCGACGGCATGGCGATGGCCTACCGGGCCGGCGTGCCGCTCAAGGACATGGAGTTCGTCCAGTACCACCCCACCGGCCTCCCCGGCACCGGCATCCTGATCACCGAGGGATCGCGCGGCGAAGGCGGCATCCTGGTCAACAAGGACGGCTACCGCTATCTGCAGGATTACGGACTCGGCCCGCCCGACCCTTGGCCGCGCAAGAAGGCCATGGAGCTGGGACCGCGCGACCGCCTGAGCCAGGCCTTCTGGCATGAGCAGCGCAAGCATCGCACCATCGAGACGCCTCATGGCGACGTGGTCCATCTCGACATCCGCCATCTCGGCGAGAAGAAGATCGATGAGCGCCTGCCCATGGTGCGCGAGCTGGCCATGAGCTATGCCGGCGTCGATCCCGTTCACGAGCCCATTCCGGTGCGCCCGGTGGTGCATTACACCATGGGCGGCGTCCACACCGACATCGACACCGCCACGCCGCTGGCCGGCCTGTTCGCCGCCGGCGAATGCGCCTGCGTGTCGATCAACGGGGCGAACCGCCTCGGCTCCAACTCGCTGGCCGAGATCCTGGTGTTCGGCGCGCGCGCCGGCCGCGCCGCCGCCGCTTTCGCCAAGGGCCATCCGCGCGGCG
>JASHTP010000543.1 GCA_030040495.1 Alphaproteobacteria bacterium | reverse complement strand
CCGGCGCCGTCGACGCCGGCATTGTTGGAGACGACGGTGAGGTGCCTCACTCCGGCTTCGCGCACCGCGTCGATCAGCGCCGCGGGAATGCCGCAAAGGCCGAAGCCGCCCGACATGATCATCATGCCGTCGCGCAGCAATCCGGCCAGAGCGGCGTCGGCGCTGGGATAGACCTTGTTCGCCATGATCGACCTGCTTTCGCGCGGCGCCGCGGGCCCGCGCTTTCCTGCCTCGTCCGCTTCGGCATAGCACGCCGCTCCGGCGCCGCCAACCCCGCCGCACGGGCGGGACGGGGTTTCGCCGAGCGCCGCCCAAGTCTATAGAAGGGCCGATGGAAACGTCGCCCCGGCAGCGGACGCGTGGATAGCGCCGCGCCTCCCGCCCTCGATCGCGCGCGCCGGCAGCGACCGGCCGCCCTCGCCGGCCTCGTCCGCGCGCTGCCGCTTGCCGTGCTCGCCGCGACGCTGCTCGCGCTCTTCCTGGTGCCGCAGGACCCGGCGCACCGCGTCGTGGCGGCTTCGATCCTGATCGGCTTCGCCATCGCCTCCTGGGCCTTCGGCCTCTTCGCCGAGCCGGTGACCACTCTGGTCTTTCTGCTGCTCGGCATCCTCTTCCACGTGGCGAGGCCCGGCGTGATCTTCTCGGGCTTCGCCTCGGAGGCCTGGTGGCTGGTGTTCGGCGGCGCCATCACCGCGGTGGCGGTCGAGACCAGCGGCCTCGGCAGGCGGCTCGCCGCGCTGCTGTTCGGGCGCATCGCCGGCGCCGGCTCCTATCCGCGCTGCGTCGCCGCCGTGGCGCTGGCCGCGGTCGGGCTCGCCTTCCTGATGCCGTCGACCAACGGCCGGCTGCTGCTGCTGATCCCGATCGTGCTCGCCTTCGCCGAGCGGCTCGGCCTCGCGCCGGGGCGGCCCGGCCATACCGGGCTGGTGCTCACGCTGGCGGCGGCGAGCTACATGCCGCCCACCACCATCCTTCCCGCCAACGTGCCGAACAGCATCCTGCTCGGCGCCGCCGACAGCCTCTACGGCATCAAGCTCGGCTACGGCCCCTACCTGCTGCTGCACTTCCCGGTGCTGGGGGCGCTCAAGACGGCGCTGCTGGTCTGGCTCGTCTGCCTTCTCTTCCCCGAGCGGCAGAAGCTCGCCCTGGCGCCGGAGGCGGCTCTCCCGCCGATGTCGCCCGCGGAGCGCCGGCTCGCGCTCATCCTCGGCCTGGCGCTGGCGCTCTACGTCACCGACTTCATCCACGGCGTCTCGCCGGCCTGGATCTCGCTCGGCACCGGCATTCTCTGCCTGATGCCGCCTTTCGGCATGCTGACGCCGCAGACCTTCTCGGCGCGCGTCAATGTGGTGACGCTGATCTACATCGCCGGCATCCTCGGGCTCGGCGCCATCGTCGCCGACAGCGGCCTCGGCAACGCGGCGAGCGCGCGGCTGCTCGCGATCGCCCCCGTCGCGCCGGGACACACCGTCGCCGATCTCGGCATCCTCACCGCCATCGGCTCGGCGCTGGCGCTGCTGACCACGGTGACCGGCGTGCCGGCGGTGCTGACGCCGCTCGCCCGCGACTTCGCCGCGGCGAGCGGGCTGCCGCTGCTCAGCATGCTGATGCTGCAGGTGGTGATCTTCTCCACCGTCCTCCTGCCCTTCTCCTCGCCGCCGATGATGATCGCGCTGCAGCTCGGCGGCGTCGGCATCAGGCACGCGACCAAGCTGACCCTGGCGCTGGCGCTCCTCACCGTGCTGCTGCTCTGGCCGCTCGACTATTTCTGGTGGCGCCTCCTGGGCTATCTCCCGTAGCGGCACGCGCTATCGCAAGCCGGCGGTCGATCTGCTAAGCATGCCGCCGCGGAAAGCACGGGAGGACGGCATGGAGCTCAAAGGTCAGGCGGCGCTGGTCACCGGCGGCGGCTCGGGCCTGGGCGCGGCGACCGCGCGCGCGCTGGCCAAGGCGGGCGCCAAGGTGGCGGTGCTCGACATCAACGAGGACAACGCCAAGAAGGTGGCGGCCGAGATCGGCGGCATCGCCCTGCGCTGCGACGTCTCCGACGCCAAGAGCGGCGAGGCGGCGGTGGCGCAGGCGCGCGCCGCGCAGGGGCCGGCGCGGGTGCTGATCAACTGCGCCGGCATCGGCATCGGCATGCGCATCGTCGGCCGCGACGGGCCGCACCCGCTCGACCAGTTCAGCCGCGTCATCAACGTCAATCTGATCGGCACCTTCAACCTGATGCGGCTCGCCGCCGCCGACATGCAGAAGCTCGAGCCGCTGGCCGAGGGCGAGCGCGGCGTCATCGTCTCCACCGCCTCGGTCGCCGCCTTCGAGGGCCAGATCGGCCAGGCCGCCTATTCCGCCTCCAAGGGCGGCATCGTCGCCCTCACCTTGCCGGCGGCGCGCGAGTTCGCGCCGGCCGGCATCCGCGTCAACACCATCGCGCCCGGCCTCTTCGCCACGCCGCTGATGATGAGCCTGCCGCCGCAGGTGCAGGAGAGCCTCGGCAAGTCCGTGCCCTTCCCGCAGCGGCTCGGCAAGCCCGAGGAATATGCGCGCCTGGTGCTCGACATCATCGCCAACCCGATGCTGAACGGCGAGACCATCCGCCTCGACGGCGCGCTCAGGATGCAGCCGAAGTAAGCAACAAGGGCCGGTCACCACGGAGCGACTGTGTTGCGGGTCAAGCGCTTTGCCACGTGGTTTTGTCCCTGAGCATGGCGTTGAGGATTGTGAGGAGCTTGTGAGCGGCGGCAGCGAGGGCGAGCTTGGCGGGCTTACCG
>JASHTP010000542.1 GCA_030040495.1 Alphaproteobacteria bacterium | reverse complement strand
GCACGCCGCGCAGCGCAAGGAGCCCGTCGGCGCGCGGCGGCGCGGCCTTGCCCTGGGCCACCAGCTCCTGCGCCAGCGCCACGACCCGCGCCAGCGCCTCGCGGTTGACGCGCACCCCGCCGCCGGCGGCAGCCCGGGTCAGGCTCAGCGTCACCGAGACGGCGCCGCGCTTCACCCGCTGCGCCAGCGCCGTGCGCAGCGGCGGCTCCACCGCCTCGAAGCCGGGCGGCACGCGAACGCGCAAGTCGAGCGCCTTGCTGTTGACGCTCTTCACCTCCCAGACCCAGGAGACGCCGTCCTCGTGCCCTTCGGCGCGGGCGAAGCCGGTCATGCTGGCGACGGTCACGCGTTGACACCTCTCGACGCGACAGGACCTCGGCGGTTATAGCCTTCGGCGCACCGGGCAACAACAAAGCGCAGGCACCGCCATGACCGAGACTCCGCGCAGCCTTCTCATCACCGGCGCTTCCAGCGGCATCGGCGAGGCGCTCGCCAGGCGCTGTGCGACGCCGGGCGTCGCGCTGGCGCTTGCCGGCCGCGACCGCGAGCGACTCGCCGCCGTCGCCGCTTCCTGCCGGGCGAAAGGCGCCGCCGTCGAGTCCGCCCTCCTCGACGTCGCCGACCGCGACGGCATGCGCGCCTGGATCGAGCGGCTCGACGACCGGACGCCGCTCGACCTGCTGGTGGCCAATGCCGGGATCGCCGCCGGCATGGGGCGCGTGCGCGAGGACGAAGCGACCGCGCGGCGCGTCATCGCCACCAATGTCGAGGGCGTGCTCAACACCGTCTACCCGGTGCTGCCGCGATTCATGGCGCGGCGCCGCGGGCAGATCGCGCTGGTGAGCTCGCTTGCCGCCTTTCGCGGCCTGCCGACCGCGCCCGCCTATTCGGCGTCGAAGGCGGCGGTGAAGGCGTTGGGCGAGGCCTGGCGCCTCCAGCTCGCGCCCGACGGCATTCGCGTCTCGGTGATCTGCCCCGGCTTCGTCGCCACGCGCATGACCGCCCCGAACAAGTTCCGGATGCCGTTCCTGATGTCGGCCGAGCGCGCCGCCGAGATCATCCTGCGCGGCTTGGCGCGCGACCAGGGGCGCATCGCCTTCCCCTGGCCCACCGCGGCGGCGAGCTGGCTGATGGGCGCGTTGCCGTGGCGGCTCAGCGACGCGCTCGTGCGCGGCCTCGCCCCCGCCGCCTGACCGGTCACCGGCGCGGGCGCTTGAGCTCGATCTCGACGAAGGTGACCGGCGCGTCGCCGGCATTGATGACGTCGTGCTCGACGCCGGCCTTGCGGAAATAGGCCTGTCCCGGCGCCATCTCGAAGCTGGTCTCGCCCGCCGGCCCGACGGCGCGGATCTTCGCCGCGGTGACGTAGACGACGACATAGTCGAACTCGTGGCGGTGGTGGCCGGTCGCCGCGCCGGGCGCGAAGCGCCATTCGGTGATGCGAACCTCGTCGCCGTCCTCGTGCCGGATGCTGTCGGCGCGCGACATGCCGGATCCTCCCTGCGTCACTGATCGCCGCCCTCGCCGCGCAGGCGACGGAGCTGGGCGACGTTATGGTTGTGCTCGGCGAGGGTGCGCGCGAAGACGTGGCCGCCGCTGCCGTCGGCGACGAAATAGAGGTCGTCGCTCGCGGCGGGGTGCAGCACCGCGCGCAGCGACGCCATGCCGGGATTGTCGATCGGCGTCGGCGGCAGGCCGTCATGCAGATAGGTGTTGTAGGGCGACGGCGCCGCCAGATCCTCATGGTCCAGCGGGTGGTCGAGCGGCTTCGCGCCGCCCTCGGTGAGCACATAGGTCACCGTCGGATCGGCCTGCAGCTTCATGCCGAGCTTGAGCCGGTTGAGGAACACCGCCGCGACGTGCGGCCGCTCTTCCTCGAGCGCCGTCTCCTTCTCGACGATCGAGGCCAGCGTCAGCGCCTGCTCGGCGTCGGCCAGCGTCAGCGCCGGGCTGCGCGCCGACCAGGCCTCAGCCAGCGCGCGTTCCATGGCGCGGTGCATGCGCGCCAGCAGCGCCTCCCGGCGGTCGCCGAGCACGTAGAAATAAGTGTCGGGCAGCAGGCTCCCTTCCGGCGGCGCGCGGTCGATGCGGCCGGCAAGCGCGCTCTGCTGATCCAGGAGCGCGACGATCTCGGCGCTGGTCAGGCCCTCCGGCACGGTGAGGCGGTGCTGCACCACCCGGCCGCTGGCAATCAGCGCCGCGGCGGCGCGCGGGCTGATGGCGGCGGCGAACTCGTATTCGCCGGCCTTGAGGGCGCCGAGCCGGCGGTCGGCGACCGCGCCGGCGACGAACGACCAGGGATGGGCGATGACGCCGTTCTCGGCCAGCGACTGCGCCACGGCGCCGAGCCCGGCGCCGTGCGGGATGACGACGATCTTGCTCGCGGCCAGCGGTCCGGGCGCGGTGTAATCGCGCCAGCCCCAGGCGACGAAGCCGGCCAGCACCAGGATCGCGAGCAGCGCCGCGCCCAGCCAGCGCCGGCCCGGCCGCCCGGGCATTCAGGGGGCTCGCGCGAAGATCAGCGAGGCGTTGGTGCCGCCGAAGCCGAAGGAGTTGGAAAGGGCGTAGCGGACCGGCCGCTCCTTGGCCTGCTTCGGCACGAGATCGATGTCGCAACCGGGCGACGGGTTCTCGAGGTTGAGGGTCGGCGGCACGACGCCGTCGCGCATGGCCAGGATCGAGAAGATCGCCTCGACGCTGCCCGCCGCGCCGAGAAGATGGCCGATCGAGGATTTGGTCGACGACATCGACAGCCGGTAGGCGTGGTCGGCGAACAGGCGCTTCACCGCGCCGAGCTCGATCTCGTCGCCGAGCGGCGTCGAGGTGCCGTGCGCGTTGATGTAGTCGATCTGGTCGGGCGCGAGCTGGGCGCGCTTCAGCGCGTTGCGCATGGCGCGGAAGGCGCCGGAGCCGTTCTCCGCCGGGGCGGTGATGTGGTGCGCGTCGCCGGAAAGCCCGTAGCCCACCACCTCGGCGTAGATCTTGGCGCCGCGCTTCCTGGCGTGATCGAGCTCCTCGAGCACCAGCACGCCCGCGCCCTCGCCCATGACGAAGCCGTCGCGCGCCTGATCCCAGGGGCGCGACGCCCGGCTCGGCTCGTCGTTGAAGCCGGTGGACAGCGCGCGCGCCGCGGCGAAGCCGGCGATGCCGAGCCGGCAGATGGCGGCCTCGGCGCCGCCGCAGACCATGACGTCGGCGTCGTCCCACATGATGAGGCGGGCCGCGTCCCCGATGGCGTGCGCGCCGGTCGAGCAGGCGGTGACCACCGCGTGGTTCGGACCGGTGAAGCCGTAGCGGATCGAGACGTGGCCCGAGGCGAGGTTGATCAGATTCGCCGGGATGAAGAAGGGCGACAGTCGACGGGGCCCCCGCTCATGGAGCGTGATCGCGCCTTCGGTGATGCCGGGGAGTCCGCCGATGCCGGAGCCGATCATCACGCCCGATCGCTCGCGGTCCTCTTCGCCCGTCGGCTTCCAGCCGGCGTCCCTGACCGCCTGCTCCGCCGCGGCGAGCGCAAAGACGATGAACTCGTCCATCTTGCGCTGCTCCTTCGGCGGCACCCAGTCGTCCGCGTTGAAGTCGCCCGAGGCGGTGTCGCCGCGCGGCACCTGACCGGCGATCTTGGCGGGCAGGTCGGCCACGTCGAAGCTCTGGATCGCGCGGACGCCCGACTGACCGTCGATCAGCCGCTTCCAGACATGGTCCGTGCCCACCCCGAGAGGGGTGACGAGACCGATGCCGGTGACGACTACTCGTCTCATGCTTCAGTGCTGCTTGGCATTGCCCGGAGCGGCGGCAGCGGCGCTATTTGTGCGCCTCGATGAAATTGACCGCATCCTTGACGGTCACGATTTTCTCGGCGGCGTCGTCGGGGATCTCGCACCCGAACTCCTCCTCGAAGGCCATCACCAGCTCGACCGTGTCGAGGCTGTCGGCTCCGAGATCGTCGATGAAGCTGGCGTTGTCCGTCACCTTGGACTCGTCGACGCCAAGATGCTCCACCACAATCTTTTTTACTCGCTCGGCGACATCGCTCATAGGTTTGTACCTCGACGGATAAACGGGCTTGTGGACTGGGCTTTCGGCGCCGCGCCGGGCCGCGGTCATACCCGGGCCCGACCCTTGCCACCCTTTCGACCGGGCCGAAAGCGCCGGTCACATAACATAGTTCACCGCGGTTTGCCAGTATCGCCCCCTGCGCCCCCGACGCCCCCTGCGCTCCCGACGCACCCTAAATCATGGCCATTCCGCCGTTGACGTGCAAGGTATGCCCGGTAACGTAGCGCGACTCCTCGCTCGCCAGGAACAGCACGCAGGCCGCCACCTCGTCGGGCGTGCCGACGCGACCCATCGGGATCGCCGCGCCCAGTCGCTGGCGCTGCTCCTCGCTCAGGCTCTCGGTCATGGCCGTGGCGATGAAGCCGGGGGCGACGCAATTGACGGTGATGCCGCGCGTCGCCACCTCGGCGGCGAGCGCCTTCGACAGGCCGATCATGCCGGCCTTGGCCGCGGCGTAATTGGCCTGGCCGGGATTCCCGGTCACGCCGACCACCGAGGTGATGCCGATGATGCGGCCCCAGCGGCGCCTCATCATGCCGCGCAGCGCGGCGCGCGCGAGGCGGAAGCCGGCGGTAAGGTCGACGTCGATGACCTTCTGCCAGTCCTCGTCCTTCATGCGCAGCGCCAGCTGGTCGCGCGTCAGCCCGGCATTGTTGACGAGAATGTCGAGCTGGCCGGCCGCCGCCTCGGCGGCCTTGACCAGCGCGTCGCCGGCGCCGGGATCTCCGAGGTCGCCGAGCGCGACGAAGGCGCGCTCGCCCAGCTCGCCGGCGAGCGCTTCGAGCGCCGCCTGGCGGGTTCCCGCCACCACCACCTTGGCGCCGGCGCGGTGAAGCGTGCGCGCGATCGCGCCGCCGATGCCGCCCGAGGCGCCGGTGACGAGCGCGCCCTTGCCGCCGAGATCGAACATGAGCGTGATCCCTAAAGAGTCTTGACGAAGGCCTCGATTT
>JASHTP010000541.1 GCA_030040495.1 Alphaproteobacteria bacterium | reverse complement strand
AGGCTCGGTCGAGCGCTTCGAGCTGCCGGGCAGCCACGCGCTGAACTTCGTGCTGCATGACAGCCTCGGCGGCGGCGGCACCTCGTCGCTGCGCCTCGACACCCAGGCCAAGACCTACGCCCAGCTGCTGCTCGGCTTCGCCGTGCCGGTGCCCGAGGGCTGGACCAACGAGCTCGGACCGGGCTAGCTGCATCCCGTCACGACGGCGGCGCGATCCGAGCAGAGCCGGAATTGCGGGTGCAGAGCGTGCTGATCGGCGGCGCGGTCGCTCGAGCCGGCGCTCCTCACATCTTCATGCCGGGCATGCTGCCAGGGGCGGCCGCGCCCGCCTTCTCGACCATCACCATGATCTTGACGGCGCCGGCCTTCTCGAAGGTCAGCGTCAACGGGAAGCTGTCTCCGGCCTTGAGGGGCTGCTTCAGTCCGAGCAGCATGACGTGCATCCCGCCGGGCTTGAATTCGGCGCTGCCGCCGGCCTTGACGGCCACGTCGGCGATCGGCCGCATCTTCATCACGCCGTTCTCGTTGAGCGTGATGTGCAGCTCCGTCTTCGCCGCCACCGTCGTCGACGCTCCCATCAAGCGGTCGTCCGCCGTGCCGTGGTTGCTGATCATCATGTAGACGGCGCCGTTCTCGCCTGCGGCGGCGGTAGCGCGCGCCCAGGCATGTGTGACGTCGATCGAGGGTGCGGCCTGGGCAAACGCCGAAGAGACGGCGGCCAGGAAGAGGGCCGAGGCTACGACGAGTATTCGCATGAGAGAGCTCCATCACGAGGGTTGCGACATAAGAGGCCGCGGCCGGTCGGCAAGCGGTCTGCGCTTGCCGAGAGCGGCCGCGGTCGCGGCGAGAGATTCGCCGGAAGGACCGCCATTCGGCGGCTAATTGCCAGGGCGTTCATGGTTCAGCAGCGGGCGTATTGCATCATCGAGCTCCTTCTCCGTGACCCCCGTCTCATCGGGCGTGAATTTGGCGCGAACGATGCCATCCGCGTCGATGACATAGGTGACCGGGAGAGCTTTCGGCGCGCCAAAACCATTGGCGGTCGCATCCTTCAGCATCGCTGCGGGATAGCGGAAAGCGCGCATGGTCTTGACCACGTCGTCGCGATCGCGGGGACGATCGGCGCTCACGCCGATCATCTCCAGACCGCGCCCATGGTACTGACGATAGACCTCGTCGAGGACCGGCATTTCCGTGCGGCAAGGCACGCACCATGTGGCCCAGAAGTTGACGACGACGACCTTGCCGCGCAGTGCGCTGAGGTCGAATGCGCCACCGCTAAGTTCCGTCGTCATGAGCGGCGGCGCCGGTTGTCCGATCTCCGTCGCCGCCAGCGCGAAATGGTATGCGATGACAAGCGTGATTGCGCACGCGGTCATTGATAGAGACGAGAGGGTTTTGCGCATGTGTCCTCGCCATTGCTAGAAATGATAGGCCACAATGGCCTTCAACAGCCACGGCGCAGTCAGCTGGTCCCCCCGGAAGCGCTGCCATACCGGAAACGCGATGTCGACATAGGCCGAAAGCTGGTTGATGTCGAACTCGACGCCCGGCGACAGCATCAAGCGCTGGTAGCCGGAAGCGGGCGGACTTGCCGAATTCCCGCCGCTATCGCGCGTGCGCTCGGAGGCGATGATCTGAGCCACCGGAGTGATCATGAGGTTGCCCATCATCAAATTGTTGTAATGCACGCCCGCGGCGGTATCGAGCTCGGTGCCAGGGCGATAATCTTCCTGGGTCAGAACCGGCTGATCGAGCAGCGCCTGGGCGAACCAGCTCCAACTGTTGTCGCTGGTCAGGGCCTCGCGGTGGAATCCGCCCAGGAGAATATCGGTGCTGCCGCTGCCGATCGCGCTGTCGCGATCCACGACGGCATTGTCGTATTGGTAGCTGCCGGTCGGCAGTTTCACGCCGAAGGTCAGGCCCGTCGACAGGTCTTCGGAAAACCCGGTGTAAATGCCTTGAAGCCGGATGTCGCCAAGATCCGACCAGTGAACGGTTACATCGTTCGTCGGGGTGCCTGGAGACTCCGGAAAATTCTGGTCGGTCGTGAATCTTCGATCCCAATAAGGGATCTCGAGCTGAACCCCCCAAGATCGGGTGAACATATATTGAAGACCGGCGGTAAAGAAATACGTCTCGAGGTTCTTGTCTCCGTTGTCGGCGGCGGGTGCCGAAGAGGTGTTATGCCAATTGATGGTTTGATCCTGGTAGTCGAGTTCCAGATACACGGTGCCGCCCGTACCGGTCGGGAACATCGAGCTTGTGCCGACGGCGAAAACGCCGCAGCCGCAGGCGCATGCCAGACTTTGATCGGGCGTCATGCCCAGAAGAAATGCCGCAGCCGAGAGGACGGCGGAAGCGATGCCGAAAGGGATGCTGCTGCCATAGCGGCGGACCTTCGTCGCGCCGCATGCGTCTGCAGAAGAAGACATGATTCCCTCGCATGAACAGAATGGACGCCGTGCGCCGGATAGCGGCGCGCGGTCCGGCCGATCGCCCGACCGGCCGGACGGTTTCACTCCAATCATCAGCCGTTCAGCGGGGGTGCGCGCGCGTCGTAGGTGAGAGCAGCCGCGAACGATACGGCAATGGCACTGGAGGCTCGCGTGAAGATGCGGCCCCAGATTGTGGGCGGCGGGACCGAGAACTCGGCCGGCGCAATGCAGGAGGCGCCGGCGCTGGCCGCGACGCACAAAGGACAGCAATCCCGATAATGATTGCCTCCGGTACCTGGCGCACCGGTCGCTCGCCCTTTATAGGTTCCGGTCGACGCTTGGCCGGCATGACAGAGCGCAAACGCGGCGCCGCCGACTTCGGCGATGCGGAGCTCGACCGCGACGAGCATCGGCAGCAAGACCTGTACGTAGAGCGCCAGCAGCGACAGCCACGCGCCCACCGTCCGAGCCTTGCCCGTCCCGGCCCTCATCCCCTCGTAACGCCGACGGCGTCCATAGAATCCGCTCCCCTCGCGAGAAAAGCTAATTGCCGCGGGGTGGGCCGTCAATCGGCGCGCGGCGCCGCGCTACCGTCAAGCCGCGGCCGAGTGTCGCGCTTGGCGACGGATCGTCACTGCGCGCCCAGCTTTCTCGCCACGGCCGCCCGGTCCCAATCGGGCTGGGCCGGCAGGCCGGCGGACAGGTCGAGCGCACGCTGCCAGTAGTGCCGCGCCTCGTCGTGCCGCCCGAGCGCGGCCACGATGTCTCCCAGGTGATCTTCGCAGCTCGCGCATTCCGGCTCCAGTGCGACCGCCCGCTGCGCGTAGAACAGGGCGAGCTCGAGCTTGTGCTGGCGGAAGAAGATCCAGCCGAGCGTATCCTGAATGCCCGCGTTCTGCGGATCGACCGCGGCGCCGCGCGCAGCCCAGCTGAGCGCCTCGTCGAGATTGCCGCCATCCGTGACCAGGCGCCAGGCAAGGCCATTCATGCCGTCGGCGTTCCCCTGGAGCGCGGCGAGCCGATAAAGGCGCGTCGCTTCTTCGTCGTTCTTCGCGACTCCCCTTCCGGTCGCATACATGTCGCCGAGATCGACCTGTGCCACGGAATTGCCCTTGCTCGCCGCCAGACGGAAGAGCCGTACCGCCGCTTGGTCGTCTCGCGCGACGCCGCGCCCGCTGGCGTACATGGCGCCGAGATAGACATGCGCCGCGACAAAGCCCTGGCCGACGGCGAGACGGAACAGGCGCACGGCGGCCGCATAGTCGACGGGAACGCCGAGTCCCCTGGCATAGAGGATGCCTGTCGAAGCTTGCGCCTGCACGTCGCCGGCATTGGCCCGATCGCAATCTTGCCGGGCTGCGGCGTCGCTAAAAGCGCGACAGTCGAGCGGCGGGTCGAGCCGGATCTGCGCCTTCGCCATCCCTGCTCCGCTCGCGAGAGCAAGCATCGCCGGAATCACCAGGAATCGCCGCATCTTCCGCTCCCTCTGGTGTCGATACGGACCGGAGCATAGCGCGGGTGCGGCGTTTTCGGACACTTGGCTCCGCGATGCGGCCATGTGGTGCAGCGCTCCGCCATCGCAAGCTCGCTCTGGTCGGGCATGAAAGGGGCGAGCCGCGCGATCGCACGGCGTCGCGCGTCGCGCCAATTTACCCCTGCCGCCGCGGCCGCCAATCGGCTACAAGGGCCGCCGCATGCTGTTCAGCTCCGGCATCTTCATCCTCGTCTTCCTGCCGATCACGCTCGGCCTCTATTACGCCTTCGCCGGGCATCGCGGCGCGCGAATCGGCCTGCTGATCGCGGCGTCGCTGGTCTATTACGGCTATTGGGACGTGCGCTTCGTGCCGCTGCTGGTCGGGCTCGCGCTCGCCAATTGGCTGCTGGCCGGCCTCTTCGCCGCCGGCCGAGGCAAATTCTGGCTCGATGTCGGCATCGTGCTGAACCTCGCGGCGTTGGGCTTCTTCAAATACGCCAACTTCTTCCTCGACAATCTCTATGCCGTCGCCGGCGCCACCGCGCCGCGCCTCGACATCGTCCTGCCGCTCGGCATTAGCTTCTTCATCTTCCAGAAGATCTCCTATCTCGCCGATCTCCGGCGCGGCGACCGGCACATCTATCCGCTCGCCGACTACTGTCTCTTCGTCTTCTTCTTGCCGCAGCTCATCGCCGGGCCGATCGTCCGCCACAACGAGATCATTCCGCAGTTCGACGCGCCGCCGCGCCGGCCGGAGATGTGGGAGAATCTGGCGCGCGGCGCCATGCTCTTCGTCGTCGGCCTGATGAAGAAGGTGGCGATCGCCGACACGCTCGCGCCCAATGTCGATATGCTGTTCGGCAAGGCCGCCGCCGGCACGCCGCTCAATTTCGCCGAGGGGTGGGCGGCGGCGGTGAGCTTCGCGCTGCAGATCTATTTCGACTTCTCCGGCTATTCCGACATGGCGATCGGGCTGGCGCGGATGTTCGGCTTCCGTCTGCCGTTCAATTTCGACGCGCCTTACCGCGCCGCCTCGATCCGCGAGTTCTGGCGGCGCTGGCACATGACGCTGTCGCGCTTCCTGCGCGACTATCTCTACATTCCGCTCGGCGGCAACCGCCGCGGCGGGCTGCGCCAGGCGGTGAACGTCGTCGTCACCATGCTGCTCGGCGGCCTCTGGCACGGCGCGAGCTGGACCTTCGTCGCCTGGGGCGGTCTCCACGGCATGGCGCTGGCGGCGAACGGCGCCTGGGCGAGGGGCGGGCGCCGTCTCCCCTGGCTTGCCGGCTGGATGCTCACCACCCTCTTCACGCTGGTCGGCTGGGTGCTGTTCCGCGCCGCCGATTTCGCCACCGCCTGGCATGTGCTGCTGGCGATGGCCGGGGTCGACGGCTTCGGCACGGTGCGGCTCGAAAACCACCTCGTTCTCTATCTCGGCCTCGCCGTGGCGCTGCTGGGACCGACGAGCCAGCAGGCGATGTTGGCCCGGCTGCGGCCGGTGCGCTGGGCGGCGGCCACGGCGGCGGTGGCGCTGGTCTGGGCCTTGCTGGCGATCGGGGGCCGGCTGCAGCATGAATTCATCTATTTCCAGTTCTGACCCCGCGGCATGGCGGGGCTTCTGCCGCCGGCTGCTGACCTTCGCGCTGGCGCTCGCCGGCGTGATCTACGCCTTCGTCTTCGTTCTCGATCCCTTCGACACGCTGTCGCTCTCGCCACCCTTCGATCGCAGCCCCATCACCACCAACGCGCGCTTTTCCTTTCCGGCACTGGCGCGCAGCCCCGGCTTCGACAGCATGATCCTCGGCACCTCGACCAACCGGCTGCTAAGGCCGGTCGAGCTCGATCCGCTGTTCCACGCGCGCTTCGTCAATCTCGCCATGAACAGCGCCACCGCCTACGAGCAATGGCGCCTCGGCAAGCTCTTCGCGCGCCACCATCCCGACGCGAAGGTGGTGCTGGTCGGCGTCGACATCGTCTGGTGCGAGACCGGCGACAATGTGCAGAAATACACCGAGCGGCCGTTTCCGGAATGGATGTACGACGACAATCCCTGGAACGACTATCTCCATCAGTTCAGCCTCTATGCCGTCGAGCAGGCCGGCATCCAGTTCGGCGTGCTGACGGGCCTGCGCGCGCGCCGCTACGGCCGCGACGGCTACACCGACTTTCTTCCCGACGATTCCCGATACGATCTCGCCCGCGCGCGCCGGCATCTCTATCCCGACGGGGTGGTGGCGCCGCCGCAGCCGGTCGATCCGCCGGTGCGGATGAGCGACGCGGAGCGGCGCGCCCTGAACTTTCCGGCGTTGCCGCTGCTGGGCGACCTGCTGCGGAGCCTGCCGAGCGCCGAGAAGCTCGTTTTTCTCGTGCCCTATCACGTCTCGGCGCAGCCGGCGCCGGGGAGCCGCGAGGCGATCGTCTGGAACGAATGCAAGGCGCGCCTCGGCGCGCTGGTGGCGGCGACGCCGCACGCCCGGCTCGTCGATTTCATGATCCCGAGCCCGGTCACGCGGGAGGACGACAATTATTGGGATCCGCTGCATTACCGCGTGCGTGTCGCGACCTGGCTGGCGCGGAGCCTGCGCGCCGCCGAGGACGGGCCGCCGCGCCTCGTCCCGGAGGGCTACATCGTCCACTAAGCCGCGACGAGACGGTCGCGTCGCGACGCTCTCCACCTTATAGTTGGGGCAGCAAAGGCGACAGGGGGTAGGCGCTTAACCATATTCTCTGCAAAATTGCTAGATTGGCCGCGCTGCGCTACCCTTCAGGGTCCTTTTGAGAGGAGATGAACTTGGCAAAGCCGATGTCCGCTTCCGATCCCGACAATGGCGGTGTGACCTTCAAGCGCCGCACCGTGATCGTCGATGGTCCGGATCCGATCGACCAGCATGTCGGCGGCCAGCTCCGCCTACGTCGCGCCCAGGCCGGGATGACCCAGACCGAGCTCGGCGCCAAGGTCGGTCTGTCCTTCCAGGCCGTGCAGAAATACGAGACCGGCGAGAACCGGATCAGCGCCAGCCGGCTCTACCAGCTCGCGCGCATTCTCGATGTGCCGCTGTCCTACTTCTTCGAGGGCCTCGACGAGAACGGCCACGCGGAAGAGAGCGTCGGGGCGGCGGAGCTGACGCGCAAGGAGGCGTCCATGGTGCTGGGCGCCTATTACGGCATCAAGGATCCGCGGCTGCGCTCCGCCTGTCTTCTCATCATGACGCGGATGGCCGGTCGGTCGGAGGCCGAAAGCGCGTGATGCAGTCGCCCCTGGGCAGTGCTTCTTCACGGCCCGAAGTCGCCTGCGTCGCGACCGAGGGCTGCAGCTACCTGCGCGCGCTGGCGACCATCGAGCATATCGCCGGCTTCGAACATACCGCGCACGCCTATGCCATGGCGGCGGAACGGTGCCGGGAGCACGGATGCTGGGCGGCGTCCGAGGCCGCGGCGCCGGCTTCGGCCGAGGCGTCGCGGCCGATCACACTGAAGAGCTTCTATCAGCCATCGCGCCGGCGAGCGGGGGCGACCGGCAGGGCGGCGGAGCCGGTGCCCTTCGTCCGCTCGGAATTGATCGACATCGTTTCCGACGCCGAAGGCAACACCGTCGAGCGACGGCCGCTCAAGCTCGACAGCCTGCCGCGGCGCGGCGACCCGCTGGGCAGCCTCTACCGGTACTGGTGCGATCTGCGCGCGGCCAATGCCTGCCGCTTCTCCGACATCGATACGGTCCAGCTGGCGCGGGCCGAGATCATCGGCAAGCTGCATGTCGTCGATGTGAGCAGCTGCAATCCCCATGAGTTCCGCTTCGACCTGTTCGCCTATGCGGTGCCGATCGGGCGTTACGACGCGCCTTGCGCCCATCCCGTCAGGATCTGGGCCGACAGCCTGATGCGCGACTACAACACCGTGCGCCTGACCGCAGCGCCGCGCCTCCATCGCGTGCGCTGCGAGCTCGGCGGCGTCGGCCATCACTACACCAGGCTCATCCTACCCTTCCAGGACAAGCGCGCGCGTGTGTCGCGGCTGCTGGTGGCGATCCGGGAGGAGCCCGGCAACGGCGTCAGGGTCAAGGCCGGCGGCTAGTTCGGCGCTGTCCATATAAACGAGGTAGAAGCGCTCCTGGCTGCGCGTCGGCGGAAAATATCCGTCGAAGCAGCGCTCGGCATGCGGCATGCCATAGGACCGCTGGACGATGCCGCACTCCCCGATCCCTTTGCGAGCGATGCCGGTTTGCCAATCGACCTGCCATTCGCGCGCGCACACCGCGCGGGCCAAGTGGGGCAGGATCACCGACAGGCCGCGCTTGCGGTGCTGCGGGTGGACCCACAATCCGCCTTCGTGCCCGACATTGCCGGAGATCACCGGCATTCCCGGAGGAGCCTCGATCGCAAGCCGGCCATAGCTCGGCGGCGGTGCCGCAAACCAAAGCTGCATCGTGCGCAGCAGATCGAGGCAGTCTTCGGTGACGAAGAGCCGCGCGGCGCAGGTGGCGATGGTCTTGGAGTCGGCCTT
>JASHTP010000540.1 GCA_030040495.1 Alphaproteobacteria bacterium | reverse complement strand
GCCGCGCCATCCGCTGCGCCGGGGCCGGCCGACATTCGCCGCGCCGCGCAGGACCGCGTGCTGGCCGCCGGCGGCAAGCTCGTGCCGGAAGAGCAGGCCAAGCGCGAAAGCGATCCGCTCGATCTCTGGGACGCGATGCGCGAGAACGCCGCCGCCGGGCGCTTTCCCAAGGGCCTCGACGTCTTCCGCCACAAGTTCCACGGCCTCTTCTACGTCGCGCCGGCGCAGAACGCCTTCATGTGCCGGCTGCGCATGCCGGGCGGGATCCTTTCCGCGCATCAGCTCCGCGGCCTCGCCGGCCTCGCCGAGCGCTATGGCGGCGGCTATGCCGACGTCACCACGCGCGCCAATCTGCAGATCCGCGAGATCGCCGCCGCCGCCGCGCCGGACATGCTGATGGGCGTGCAGGATCTCGGCCTCACCTCGCGCGGCGCCGGCGCCGACAATGTCCGCAACATCACCGGCAGCCCGACCGCCGGCATCGACGCGCAGGAGCTGATCGACACGCGGCCGCTCGCCCGCGAGCTGCATCACTACATCCTCCATCACCGCGAGCTCTACGGGTTGCCGCGCAAGTTCAACATCGCCTTCGACGGCGGCGGCCAGGTCGCCGTGCTCGAGGACACCAACGATATCGGCTTCGCCGCGGTCGCCGTCGATGACGGCAACGGCGTGCCCGCCGGCGTCTATTTCCGCCTGCAGCTCGGCGGCATCACCGGCCATGGCGATTTCGCGCGCGATTGCGGCGTGCTGCTGCGGCCGGAGCAGTGCCTGCATGTCGCCGCCGCGGTGCTGCGCGTGTTCATCGCCGAAGGCGACCGCACCGACCGCAAGCGCGCCCGGCTCAAATACGTGCTCGACCGGCTCGGGCTCGAGCGCTTCCTCGCCGAGACCGAGAAGCTGCTGCCGGCGCCGCTGGCGCGCCTGCCGCTCGAGCGCTGCCGCCCGCGCGCGCCGGTGCTGAAGCACGGCCATGTCGGCATCCACGCGCAGCGCCAGGAGGGGCTCTCCTACATCGGCGTGGCGCTGCCGGTCGGGCGGATGAGCGCGGCGCAGATGCGCGGCCTCGCCGCCACCGCCGAGCGCTTCGGCAGCGGCACCATCCGCCTCACCGTGTGGCAGAATCTGCTGATCTCGGACGTCGCCGAAGCGGCGCTGCCGGAGGCCAAGGCGGCGCTTGCCGCGCTCGGCCTCGACTGGCGGGCGAGCAGCATCCGCGGCGCGCTCGTCGCCTGCACCGGCAATACCGGCTGCAAGTTCTCCGCCACCGACACCAAGGGCCAGGCGCTGGCGCTCGCCCGGCATCTCGAAAGCCGGCTCGCGCTCGACCAGCCGGTCAACATCCATCTCACCGGCTGCCCGCATTCCTGCGCCCAGCATTATGTCGGCGATATCGGCCTGCTCGGCGCCAAGGTCGGCGAGGACGCGGTCGAGGGCTACGTCATCTATGTCGGCGGCGGCGCCGGCGCCGAGCGCGGGCTCGGCCGCGAGATCTATCCGGCGCTGCCGATGGACGAGGTGCCGCGCCGCGTCGAAGGGCTGCTGCGCTGCTACCTCGCCCGGCGGCGCGACGCCGGCGAGAGCTTCCACGATTTCGCCGCGCGGCTGTCGCCCGACGAGCTGCGGCAGGGCGCCGAGACGGCGCTTTCCGGTGTGAACTGACGCCATGAGCCACATCGCGCCGCTCATCCCGGAGAACGCGCCTTTCACCGCGCCGCAGCGCGCCTGGCTCAATGGCTGGCTCGCCGCCTATTTCGGCGCCGACGGCGCGACGATCGCCGCTGCCGCCGCGCCGGCCGCCGCGCCCGCCGAGCCGGAAGAGGATTTCCCCTGGCACGATCCGGCGCTGCCGCTCGAGGAGCGGCTTACGCTCGCCCAGGGCCGCAAGCGCGAGCGGCGGCTGATGGCGGCGATGGCGCAGCTCGATTGCGGCCAATGCGGCTATCTCTGCCGGACCTATGCGGAGGCCATCGCGTCGGGCGCCGAGGCGAGCCTCAGCCGCTGCGTTCCCGGCGGCAAGGAGACGGCGCGCGCGTTGAAGGAGCTGATGGAGCAGGCCCCGACTGCTCCGGTCTTGCTTGCGGCGCCGGCCGCGGCCTCCGCAACGCGCGCGCCGGCGCCGGCGCGCTTCGCGCTCGCCCGCCCGCTCAACGGCGCGGGCTCGGAGAAGGACACGCGCCACGTCGTCTTCGACATCGCCGGCAGCGGGCTCCGCTACGAGGTCGGCGACAGCTTCGGCGTGCAGGCGGCGAACTGCCCGGAGCTGGTGGCGGACGTGATCGACTGTCTCGGCGCCGACGCGGCGCAGGAGGTCGACTGCCCCGACGGCAGCCGCCGCCGCCTGATCGAGGCGCTGCGGCTGGTCTGCGACATCGGCCGTCCGTCCGACGCGGCGATCGAGGTGCTCGCCTCGCGCGCCCCCGACCACGGCGAATCGCAGCGGCTCCAGGCGCTCGCCGAAGGTTATCCCGGCGCGCAGCCCGAGGACGCGGATCTGCTCGATCTCTTGCGCGCCTTCCCCTCGGCGCGCCCGCCGGTGCAGGAGCTGGTCTCGGCGCTGGGCGTGCTGCAGCCGCGCCTCTATTCGATCGCCTCGTCGCCGAGCGCGGTTGCGGGCGAGGTGCATCTCACCGTCGCCGCGGTGCGCTATCAGAAGCACGGCCGCCTGCGCAAGGGCATCGCCTCCACCTTCCTGGCCGAGCGCGCGGCGGCCGGCGCCGAGGTGCCGGTCTTCGTCCAGGCCGCGCACGGCTTCCGCCTGCCGCCGGATGGCGGCGCGCCGATCATCATGATCGGGCCCGGCACCGGCATCGCGCCGTTCCGCGCCTTTCTGCAGGAGCGCCGCGCCCGCGGCGCCGCCGGCCGCAACTGGCTCTTCTTCGGCGACCAGCGCCGATCCTGCGACTTCCTCTACGAGGAGGAGTTCCGGGGCTACCAGCGCGACGGGCTGCTGAGCCGGCTCGACTGCGCCTTCTCGCGCGACCAGGCGGAGCGCGTCTATGTCCAGCACCGCATGCGCGAGAGCTCGGCCGAGCTCTGGTCCTGGCTCGAGGACGGCGCCGCTCTCTATGTCTGCGGCGCCGCCCGCATGGCGCGCGACGTCGACGCGGCGCTCGCCGCCATCGTCGCGCGCCAGGGCCGCCGCTCGCTCGGCGAGGCCAAGGCCTATCTCGCGGCGCTGTCGCGCGACAGGCGCTATCTGCGCGACGTCTACTGATGGGCGCGTTCCCGATCTTCCTCGAGCTCAAGGGGCGGCGCTGCCTGGTCATCGGCGGCGGCGAGGCGGCGGCGAGCCGGGCGGCGGCGCTTTCCCGCGCTGGCGCTTCGGTGCAGCTCGCCCGCGGCTTCGCGCCCGCCATGCTCGACGGCATGGCGCTGGTCTTCGTCGCCGGCGCGAGCCTTGGCTTGGGCGAAGAGGTCGCGCGCGAGGCGCAGGCGCGCGCCATCCCGGTCAACGTCAT
Organism: Alphaproteobacteria bacterium; assembly: GCA_030040495.1. GTDB lineage: Bacteria > Pseudomonadota > Alphaproteobacteria > ATCC43930 > CGMCC-115725 > DAHUYF01. The sequence continues at coordinate 3,958 of JASHTP010000540.1, read as the reverse complement.
CGACGAGCCGCGCCTCTGCAGCTTCCTGATGCCGGCGGTGGTGGAGCGCGGCCCGGTGACGGTCGCCATCGGCACCGGCGGCGCGACGCCGATGCTGGCGCGCCTCGTGCGGCAATGGCTCGATCTCGTCCTGCCGCTCCGCCTCGGCGCGCTCGCCGCGCTCGCCGGCCGCTTCCGCCCGCTGGTGAAGCGCCGCCTGCCCGATTTCGCCGCGCGCCGGCGCTTCTGGCAGCGCATCCTCACCGGCGACGTCGCCCGCCTCGCGCTCGCCGGCGATGACACCGCCGCCGCCGCCGCGCTCATGGCCGCGCTCGACGACGCGCAGCGCGCTGCGACGCGCGAGGACAAGGCGGCCTAGCCGAAGCTGCAGGACGCACATCGGACTGCAACGCCAGGCCCCGCGCCAAGGGGTGCCGTGGTAACATTGGAGATCGCTCTTTGACATGGCGTATCAAGGCACGCCGGCGCCGCGCGCCACGCCTTGGCCCGTGGTAAAAAATCTGTCCAGGGGAGTACCCCACTGGAACACCCCTCCCGGCGGTTTCGGCGCAAAAGGCACGCGCAACGGCGTAGCGGGATCCCCGCCGATGTTTCACGCGAAACATTGCACGGCGCCATCGGCTTACCCCCTCTCCGCCCCGCTGGGGCGGAGAGGGTCGGGATGAGGTGGGGTGCGGCGGATGACTCCGCCTGCGGGCGAGCGGCTCGCGCGATTGCTGCGCAATCGCTGACGCCGCCAGGGACGAACTCTTCGAGTTCGCCCTAGCGCTGCTTGCGGATGAGGGTGCCGGCGCCTTCGGCGAAGAGCTCGAGCAGGATCGCGTGCGGCACGCGGCCGTCGATGATGACGGCGGCCTCGACGCCGCCTTCCACCGCCTCGACGCAGGTCTCGATCTTGGGGATCATGCCGCCCTGGATGGTGCCGTCGGCGATGAGCGCGCGCACCTCGGCGAGCGTCAGGTCCTGCAGCAGCCGCTTCTCCTTGTCGAGCACGCCCTTGACGTCGGTGAGCATCAGCAGCCGGATCGCCTTGACCGCGGCCGCCACCGCGCCCGCCGCCGTGTCGGCATTGATGTTGAAGGTCTCGCCCGACGCGCCGACGCCGATCGGCGCGATCACCGGGATGATGGAGGAGCGCTCGAAGAGCTCCAGCACGCCGGCGTTGATCACCTGCGGCTCGCCGACGAATCCCAAATCGAGCACCTTCTCGATGTGGCTGTCGCTCTCGCGCCGCGTGCGCTCGAGCTTCCTTGCCCGGATCAGGTTGGCGTCCTTGCCGGAAAGCCCGATGGCGAGCCCGCCGGCATTGTTGATGGCGGAGACGAGCTGCTTGTTGATCGAGCCCGACAGCACCATCTCGACGATCTCGACCGTCTCGCGGTCGGTGACGCGCAAGCCGTCGATGAAGGAGCTCTTGATCTTGAGCCGCTCCAGCATCTGGCCGATCTGCGGCCCGCCGCCATGGACGACCACCGGGTTCATGCCGATCTGCTTCAGCAGCACCACGTCCTGGGCGAACATGTCGGCGAGATGCTCGTCGCCCATGGCATGGCCGCCATATTTGACGACCACGGTCTTGCCGGCATAGCGGCGCATATAGGGCAGCGCGGCGGCGAGCGTCGCGGCCTTGCTGGCGGGGTCGATGCCCGGGAGCTTCTCGGTCATGGCGCGGGCAATCTACCGCGGCGCGCCCGGCGCCGCCAGCGCGGCGAGGCTGGCGCGCAGCGCGGCGACGCCGCTGCCCTCATGCGCGCTCGTCAGATGGATGGCGGGATGCGCCGCGACATGGCGCGCGAGCTCGCGGGCGATCGCGTCGAGCCGCGCCGCGAGCGCCGCGGCCGGCACCTTGTCGGTCTTGGTCAGCACGATCTGGAAGGAGACGGCGGCCTCGTCGAGGAGGTCCATGATCGGCCGGTCCGCCTCCTTGATGCCGTGGCGCGCATCGACCAGCAGCAGGACGCGGCGCAGCCCGGCGCGCCCTTTGAGATAGCGCCGGGTCACGCTGGTCCAGCTCGCCACCTGCTTCTTCGAGGCCTGGGCGAAGCCGTAGCCGGGCAGGTCGACCAGCATCAGCCGCCCGCCGAGGGCGAAGAAATTGAGCTGCTGCGTGCGTCCCGGCGTGTGCGACACGCGCGCCAGCGTGCGGCGCCCGGTGAGCGCGTTGAGCAGGCTCGATTTGCCGACATTGGAGCGGCCGGCGAAGGCGATCTCGGGCAGGCCGTCGGCCGGCATCGCCGCATCGCTCGCCGCGCCGGCGACGAAGTCGCAGGGCTGCGCGAAGAGCAGGCGGCCTTCCTCCTCGGCCGCGCCGTCGGGCGCCGCCGTCGGCGGATGGACGGCGGCCGCGACCATCGCCGAGCGCGGCGTCAGGCGGTGGCCGGCGCCACCGCCGAGCGGCGCATGATCAGCCATTGCTGCGCGATCGACAGCAGATTGTTCCAGGACCAGTAGATGACGAGCCCGGCGGCGAATTGCGACAGCATGTAGGTGAAGACCACCGGCAGGATCATGAACATCTTCGCCTGCACCGGGTCCATCGCCTGCGGGCTCAGCTTCTGCTGCAGGAACTGGGTGAAGCCCATGATGATCGGCCAGGCGCCGACCATCAGGAAGGAGATGTGCGGCGTGGTGAAGGGCAGCAGGCCGAAGAGATTGACGAAGCTGGTGGGGTCGGGCGCCGACAGGTCGTGGATCCAGCCGAAGAAGGGCTGATGGCGCATCTCGATGGTGACGTAGAGCACCTTGTAGAGCGAGAAGAACACCGGAATCTGGATGAAGATCGGCAGGCAGCCCGCCATGGGATTGGCGCCGACGCGCTTGTAGAGCGCCATCATCTCCTGGTTGAGCCGCGCCTTGTCCTCGCCGAAGCGCTCCTTCAGCTTCTGCACCTCCGGCTGCAGCGCCTTCATCTTGCCCATCGCCCGGTAGGATTTGTTGGCGAGCGGGAAGAAGAGGAGCTTGATGATGACGGTGAGCAGCATGATGGCGAGGCCGAAATTGCCGATCTGGTGGTAGAAGAAGTCGAGCGTCAGGAAGATCGGCTTGGTGATCCAGTAGAACAGGCCGAAATCGATGGCGCGGTCGAAGCGCGGAATGCCGAGCGCGCTTTCGTAATTGTCGAGCAGGTGCACCTCCTTGGCGCCGGCGAAGAGCCGGTCCTCGGTGCTGAGCCTGGCGTGCGGCGCCACCGTCTGCTCGTTGCCGGAATAGTCGGCCTGGAAGACGTCGCGGTGGCCTTCGCCGTTGTAGCGCACCTCGGTCGTCACCTGCTCCTGCTGCGGCGGGATGAGCGCGGTCAGCCAGTACTTGTCGGTGAAGCCGAGCCAGCCGCCGACGCTCTCGCCGGTCACCGGCTTCTTCTTCACGTTGTCGTAATTGTAGTCGTCCGGCGCCGCCCACCAGCCGCCATCATGCAGCACGCCGTTGAGCACGGCGATCGGCCCTTCATGCAGCAGGTAGGTCTTCGGCCCCTCGGTCTCGCCGACGCGGACGATGCGCGCGAAATTCGCGAGCGTCACCGGCTTTTCCGAGAGATTCTCGACCGTCTGGGTGACGGTGAACATGTAATTGTCGTCGATGGCGTAATGGCGGGTGAAGCGCAGCCCCTCGCCATTGTCCCAGGTGAGGTCGATCGGCTGCTGCGGCGTCAGCTCCGTCGCCGAGGCGGTCCAGCGCGTCTTGTCGTCGGGCACCTTGACCGTCGAGCCCTTGGGGCCGACCCAGCCGAAATCGGCGTAATAGGGATGCTCGGTGCCGTCGGGCGCGAGCAGGTCGATGTCGGGGCTGTTCTTGTCGACGGTCTCGTGATAGTCGCGCAAGACCAGATCGTCGAGCTGCGCGCCGACGAGGCTGATTGAGCCTTGGAGCCGCGGCGTCACGATCTTGACCCTCGGCGTCTCGGCCAGCACCTCGGCGAGGGCCTTCGGCGCCGCGCCGCCGGCGGTGGTCGGCGGCTGGC
>JASHTP010000539.1 GCA_030040495.1 Alphaproteobacteria bacterium | reverse complement strand
CTGCCGCCACCCGACGGCGTGACCTAACCCGCGGGCCGCCCCCTCCCCTTCGCCGCAATTTTTCGCCATGATGCCGGCCGCAGCAGCCTCGCGGCCAAGAAAGCATGGCGGACAAGCGCAAGGTCAAACCAAAGCAAGGCGCCCAGCGCGGGCGGGCGCTCGCCGACACCGAACGCGCCCTGCGCCTCAGCGAGGCGCATCTGCGCTCGGTGCTGGAGACGGTGCCCGACGCGATCATCATCATCGACGAGCGCGGGCTGATCGAATCGTTCAGCCCGGCGGCGGAGCGGCTCTTCGGCTATGAAGCCGCGGCTGTCATCGGGCAAAACGTCAAGCTGCTGATGCCTTCGCCCTATCGCGAGCAGCATGACGGCTATCTCGCGCACTATATGCGGACCGGCGAGCGGCGCATCATCGGCATCGGCCGCGTCGTGGTCGGGCAGCGCGCCGACGGCTCGACCTTTCCGATGGAGCTGGCGGTCGGCGAGATCGCGCTGGAAGGCCGCCGCCTCTTCACCGGCTTCGTGCGCGACATCACCGAGCGGCAGACGACGCGCCAGCGGCTGCAGGAGCTGCAGTCGGAGCTGCTGCGCGCCTCGCGGCTCTCGGCCATGGGGCAGATGGCGTCGGCGCTCGCCCACGAGCTCAACCAGCCGCTGACCGCGGTCATCAACTACGTCCAGGCCTGCCGGCGGATGCTCGGCTCCGGCGACGGCGGGCGCGAGCGCCTGCTCGAGACGATGGACAAGGCGGTGAGCCAGGCCAACCGCGCCGGCCAGATCATCCACCACATGCGCCAGTTCATGCAGAAGGGCGAGACCGAGCGCGAGGTCGAGAGCATCAACACGCTGATCGAGGAGGCGAGCGCGCTGGCGCTGGTCGGCGCCAAGGAGAAAGGGGTGCTGGTGCGCATGGAGCTGAGCCCCGACCTGCCGCCGGTGCTCGTCGACCGCATCCAGATCCAGCAGGTGGTGCTGAACCTCATCCGCAACAGCATCGAGGCGCTGGCCGGCTCGATCCGCCGCGAGCTCACCATCAGGACCTACGCGGCGAACGGCCGCATGGTCGAAGTCGACGTCGCCGACACCGGCCCCGGCCTCGACGAGGCGGTGGCCAAGCAGCTCTTCCAGCCCTTCATCACCACCAAGCCCAAGGGCATGGGGCTCGGCCTCTCCATCAGTCGCTCCATCATCGACGCCCATGGCGGCAGGCTGTGGGCGACGCCGGGCGCCGGCGCCGGCGTCAGCTTCCGCTTCACGCTCCCCGTCGCCGAGCACGCCGAATGAGCGACGAGCCTCGCATCTTCATCGTCGACGACGACGAGGCGATCCGCGATTCGCTGCAGCTTCTGCTGCGCGCCTCCGGCTTCGGCAATGTCGTCGCCTACGCCTCGGCCCGCGACTTCCTGGCGCAGGCCGAGCCGGCGCCGGGCGAATGCCTGCTGCTCGACGTGCGCATGCCGGAGATGGACGGGCTCGAGCTTCAGCAGGAGCTCAACCGGCGGGGCATCAAGCTTCCGGTCATCATCATGACCGGGCATGGCGACGTGCCGATCGCGGTGCGCGCGATGAAGGCGGGAGCGGCGGATTTCATCGAGAAGCCGTTCTCCGACGAGCTGCTGCTCGACTGCGTGCGCCGCGCGCGCGTCCACGCCGCCGAGACGCTGCGCGAGCGCGGCGAGGCCGAGGAGACGAAGCGGCGCCTGGAGACGCTGACGCCGCGCGAGCGCGAGGTGCTGCAGGGCATGGTCGCCGGACGGCCGAACAAGCTCATCGCCTACGATCTCGGCATCAGCCCGCGCACCGTCGAGATCCACCGCGCGCGGGTGATGGAGAAGATGCAGGCGCGCAGCCTCTCCGCGCTGGTGCGGATGGCGCTCGCGGCGGGCATCGACGCCGGCTGAGGCGGGGCCGCGCGGCTCGGCCGGGACGGAAGTGGGGCCGCAGCAGGGCCGGTACCGGGCGGCCGCGGGACAGTCGCATTCTCATCCGTCGGACTTGATCAAGAGATAAACAATTTTCCCCGCTCGGCCGGCCGCCGTTGATCCAGGTCAAAGCAAGTCCGCGGCGGACTGTTAGAAATTCCGCCATGGTGCGTTCATTCACGGCCGCTCCCCTCACCGCCGCCGATGTCGGGGTGGCGTTTCCGCTGATCCGCGCGGCGCTGCCGGGGATCGACCTCGAGGCCTGGCGCAGCTTCGCGCGCGGCGTCGTCGATCAGCCCTCGCCCTACCCCGCCGGCGGCGTCGGCCTGCGCAACGAGGCCGGGTATCTCTGCGGCGTGCTCACCTATCGCATCGACCGCGACCTGCGCCACGGCACCGCGCTCAACGTCGATCTCTTCGCCGCACTCGACGTCACCGGCGAGGAGGCGGCGACGCGCGCCCTGCTGCAGGCGGCCGAGGAGAAGGCGCGCGAGCTGCGCTGCAGCGCGGTGCGCGTCAGCCTCGACGGGCCGCCGGAGCTGGCCGCGGGCCGCTTTTCCACCGTCGGTTATCACGCCAAATCGACGGTCTTCTGCAAGGCGGTCGGCCCGCCGCCGGCCGCGGCCTGAGCGACGCTCACTCGAGCCCGGAGGCGAGCTCCTCCAGCGTGTCGCGGTCGGAGAAGCGGATGCTGTTCGCCGTTTCGATCTCGATGCAGCCGCGCTTCCTGAGACTGGTGAAGACCCGGCTCGCCGTCTCGGTGGTGAGGCCGAGATAGTCGGCGATGTCGGTGCGCGTCATCGGCAGCTGCACGGCGTCGCCGCCGCGGCCGTAGCGCCGCTCGCGCCGCGCCAGCGACAGCAGGAAGGAGGCGAGGCGCTCATGCGCCGTCTTGCGGCCGAGCAGCATCATCTGCTCCTGCGCCGCCGCCAGCTCGTTCGACGCCATGGCGAGCAGCCGCTTCTCCATCTTGGGAAACTCGTCGAGCAGCCGCTCGAGCTGCCGGCGCGGAAAGCGGCAGATCTTCACCGGGGTGATCGCCTCGGCGCTGTAGGTGTAGCTGTCGTTGAAGGCGAGGCCGAGCAGGTCGCCGGCGAAGAGGAAGCCGGTGATCTGCCGCCTGCCGTCAGGCATCAGCTTGAACACCTTGATCGCGCCCTCGATGATGTTGAAGAAATGCGTCGCGGCATCGCCTTCGTTGAGGAAGGTCTCGCCGGCATCGACGTGTTGGTGCGTCCTCGCCGCGGCGAGGCGCCCGAGATCCTCGGTGTGCATCGCGCTGCAGATGCTGAGCGCGCGCGCGGCGCAGCTCGCGCAGGCGTGGGCGCGCCAGGCGGCGGTGGAAGCCGCCTTGCGCGGCGAGTCGGTCATGGCCATGGCCAGCATGCGATTCCCCTCTACGGCACCGATCCGATCGGCGAATGCCGAACGATCGATGGCGCAATGATCGGAGAGACACAGGCGGCCCGAAATTGGGATTAGTACGTAAGGGATTCTACCTATATGCCGCGGCGCGGTTTTTGCCGCGCGCCGGCAGGCCGAGGCGGTTTTCGGTGGCCTGACGCAGGAGCGCCCGTCGCAGGCGTCCGAGTCGGTCCGGCCGACCCCCTACCCGCGCGCGGCCGCGTCCTGCATCAGCTCCCGGCGCGCCCGGGCGGCGAAGAGGTCGAGGTGCCGGCGGATCTCCGCCTGCGTCATGGGAAAGCCGTTGGCGACGAAATCGGCGGAAATGCGCGCGACGATCGCGGCGTCGCCGTGCCCGGTGACCTCGGTATCGACGATCTCGAGCGCGTAGCGCTCGGCCCGGTCGCCGGCGAGGCCGAGCTGGGCGGCCGCCCACCGGCCCAGCAACTTGTTGCGCCGGGCAACCATCTTGAACGCCAGTTCCTGGTCGTGCTCGAACCTCTGCTCGGCGGCCTGTTCGCGCTCCTGGAAGATCGACATGGCACTCTCCCCTTGGCTCCCCTCGAGGCTAGCGAGGGCGACGGGGCCGCGACATTGATCTGGGTCAGGGGGGATCTGCGTCAGGGGGCCGGGGCGAGGCGCACGCCGCTCTCCTCCGAAGCGGCCTCGACCGCGTAGCGGAAGTCGACGGGAAGGCAGGCATGGATGCGGTAGAGCGGCTCGCCGCGCTCGACGCGCTCGCCCACCGTCTTCAGCAAATCGATGCCGGCGCCCTTGTCGATCGGCGCGCCGGCGAAGCGGGCGAGCCGCGCCAGGCGGCGGTGGAAGCCGCCTTGCGCGGCGAGTCGGTCATG
>JASHTP010000538.1 GCA_030040495.1 Alphaproteobacteria bacterium | reverse complement strand
ACGCTCGGCGATCTCGTGAGCTATCGCGACTGGCTCGCGCGCGGCTGAGCCTCAGCGCTCCCACGGAAAGACGATCCAGGTGTCCTGGCTCACCTCGGTGACGAAGGTGTCGACCAGCGGCCGGCCGGCGGGCTTGGCGTAGACCGTGGCGAAATGCGCCTTGGGCAGCAGGTCGCGCACCGTGCGCGCGGTCTCGCCGGTGTCGACGAGGTCGTCGACGATGAGGAAGCCGTCGCCGTCGCCCTCGACCGACTTCAGCACCTGCAGCGCCTCCGGATGCTGCGCGCGGTCGTCGTAGCTGGCGATGCAGAGCGTGTCGACGAGACGGATGTCGAGCTCGCGCGCGACGATGGCGGCGGGCACCAGGCCGCCGCGGGTGACGGCGATGATGCCGCGGAACGGGCCGAGGCCGGCGAGCCGCCAGGCGAGCGCGCGCGCGTCGCGGTCGATCTCGTCCCAGCTCACCGGGAAATTCTTCTTGGCGTCCACGAGGCGATCCCTAGCTCTCTCGTTGGCCGTTCGGCGCCAGGCGGACGCCGTTGATGCGCCAGCGCCCGTCCTTTTCCCGCTCCATGAAATAGAGCGCGCGCGCGCCGGTGCCGTCGGGGCCGATGACGTCGACCGCCTGCACCACCTCGCCGCCGCTGCGCCGCGCGCCGTCGAAGTGCACGGAGCGCGGCCGGCGGAGCGCGCCGTAATCGCTCTCGACCATGTGCATGAAGCGGTCGGCCGAGCCGAAATACTCGCGGATGGCCGGGCTGGCGAAGCGGAAGGCGGCGGGGCCGTCGTCGCGCGCGAAAGCCGCCAGCTGCCGTTCGATCACGCTGCGGATCTGGGCGCGGTCGGCGCCGGAGACGCCGCCTTCCGTGGCGGTCGCCGGGCGCGGCCCGGCAAGCAACAGCAGCAGGATGCTCAAGAGCGGCAGCGGACGCATGGCCGGCCTCGCCCCGGGAAAGCGGCGCAATGCCGAGCCAGCGTCGGCCGCCGCGCCCGGCTCAGCGCACGTAGATCTGCACCTCGTTGCTCTGCACGTTGGCGCTGGTCGTCGCCGAGAGCGTGACGCGGGTGGCGGGGAGGCCCATGCTGGTCAGCGAGCGCAGCACGCTCTGGGCGTTGCGCTTGGCGGCGTCGCTGTGCAGCGCCACCTGGCCGGGGCTGCCCGAGCTGGGGGTCACCGCGACGAGGTCGAACTCGGCGTCCGGCCTGCGGTCGAGCGCGCGCCGCACCGCGGTGTAGAGCGCCTGCTCGTAGTCGACGTTCGGCCGGTCGAAGCGGATGATGACCAGCGGCCGACGCTCGGCAGCGCTGGAGAGCCGGCCGCGCGCCGCCAGCGGGCTTGGCGCCGCCGTCGAGAAGGCGCGGTTGCTCAGGCTCTGGCCGTAAAGCTCGCCGTTCTTGATGGCGAGCGACAGGGTGATGAGGTTGGCGCGCTCGTTGCTGACATAGGTGCTCTGCCGCGAGATGTCGTCGGACAGCGCGTTGAGCAGCTGGTCGACCAGCACGACGGTGCGGTTGACGTCGCTCTCGAGCAGGCGGAGCTGGCGGTGATCCTCGTCGACCGCGCCCTGCAGCCCATAGGCGGCTTTGACCGATTCGAGGATGTAGGCGGCGAGCGAGGAGTCGCTGGCGACCTGGTTCGACAGGCTGTTGAGCTTGGCGATGTCGCTGCTCATCCGGTCGAGCGCGCCCTGCGCCTGGTTCCATTGCGCGACGAGCTCGGGATTGCCCGGCGTCGTGCCGACCTGGAGGCGGGAATTGATCGTGCCGACCAGGCTGTAATAACTGGCGGCGTCCTGCGCCATGGACTGGCGCACCTGCTGCAGCTGCGTGTTCTGGCGGTTGATGTCGTCCTGCAGCCGCTGCAGATCGCCGCGCAGCGACTGGACCTTGGCGCCGACCAGAGTGCCGGTGGGCGAGCCGGGCGTCACCGGCGTCGCCGCATAGCTGCCGGTGCCGAGCGCCGGCGGCGCCGCGCCGACGGTCGGCTGCGGGTTGGCTTCGGCCGGCGAGGGCGGGATGGCGACCACCGTGCCGCCACCGCCGCCGGTGCCGCTCGGCGCTGCCGCGCTGCTGCTCGAGCTCGGCTGGTTGTCGCTCCCCGACAGTGAGGACCAGACCGAGTCGGCCGTACTGCTGATGTAGGAGCAGCCGGAAAGCAGCAAGGCTGCGATGGCCGCGCCGAGATGCGAGCGACGAATGAACATGCTTAGTGGCTACCTTTGTCTCAGCTACCCCGCCCCACCACACAGGCCCCGATGATTTCGCCGAGAGGAAAAAATCATCCGCCTTTCAGCCTGAAACCCCTTGCAGATATTACGCAAACGCAGTTCTAGCGACAAGCAGCTTCCGCGTCTGCGCCGATTTGGCGCCGGCGTCTTGCCTTTGGCGAGCACAGCGGCTAGCTTCCCCCGTTCGCGGCGCCAGGTCGCGCCGCTCATTGCGCCCGTAGCTCAACTGGATAGAGCACCAGACTACGGATCTGGGGGTTAGGGGTTCGAATCCTCTCGGGCGCGCCAGTCCCTTTGTGACAGATTTACCTCCGTCCCGGACCTTCGGCCGCGGTCGAGTCGGGGGAGGGCGCGGTTGCCGCGCTTCCCCCGACGCGGCAAATGCCGGATATAATGACCGGCTGGCGGGGGCGATGCCGGCCCGGCAAAGAGGCGGCCATGATCGAGCTTCTCGTGCGGAATTGGTGGGCGCTGGCCCTGCGCGGCGGGGCGGCGCTGCTGTTCGGCGTCCTCGCCTTCGTCTGGCCGGGCATCACGCTGATCGTGCTGGTCTGGATCTTCGCCGCCTACCTGCTGGCCGACGGCGTCTTCTCGCTCGTCGCCGGGCTCATGGCGGCGCAGCAGCAGGAGCGCTGGTGGCCGCTCGCCGTCGAAGGGCTGCTCGATCTCGCCGCCGGAGCGCTGATCTTTCTCTGGCCGGGGATCGCGCTGCTGACCTTCATCTACATCGCCGCGATCTGGGCGATCCTCTCCGGCGCGGCGCTGCTCGCCGCGGCGGTCCGGCTGCGCGCCCAGGGCGAGGGCATCCTCGTCTTCGCCGGCCTGTTGTCGATCGGCTGGGGCGTCGTGGTCCTGTTCTGGCCGATCGCCGGCGAGCTGGCGCTCGCCTGGTGGATCGGCGCCTACGCGCTCCTGTTCGGCGGCTTCATGCTGGCCTTGGCGCTGCGCCTGCGCGGTCGCCTGCACGATCTCGGCCCGGTCTAGCGCTTGTCTAGCGGTTGATCAGCCAGAGCAGCAGCGACAGCACGAGGCTGATGACGAGGCAGGTGACGATCGGGAAGTAGAATGAGAAGCCGCCCTGGCGCACCACGATGTCGCCGGGGAGCCGGCCGAGGCCGAGTCGCGCGAGCCAGGGCCAGGCGAGCCCGGCGGCGACGAGGAGGAGACCGAGGAGGACGAGCAGCCGCTGCATGCCGGCTCATTTGGCGAGCGCGAGGGCGGCAGAAAAGGGGGCGGCCGCTCAACCGCCGGTATAGCCCTTGGACATCATGCAGCTGGTGACGAGGTCCTCGTCGCGCGCATTGTCGCTGTCGGAGAAATCGTTGCGCTTGATCTGCAACAGGCCGGTTCGCTGCCAATCCTGGCTGCGCGTCGCCAGGATGTCGGCGTCGATGTCGCTGTCGCGGCGATGCGCGAGTTCGGCGGTATGGCGGCAGTCGGCGAAATCGGCCGCGGCATCGGCGGGGGTCACCCCCGGCTTGGTCCAGCCGCCGGTGCCGCTGCAGGCGGCGAGCGGCAGCAGCACGGCCAGGACGGCGATCACTCGCATGTTAACCCTTGTCCTTCTTGCCGGCCGCGGCGGCAACGGAAGATTAACCAGCATCGGCTACCTATAGATTAACCGGTGATCGCCGGCGCGTCTTGCGGCTTCTTGGGCGCGCCTTCCGCGCAGGAGACCTCGCGCCGCATGCGCTCGACTTTCTGGCTATTCGCCGCCATCGGCCTGCTGCTCGGCGGCTG
>JASHTP010000537.1 GCA_030040495.1 Alphaproteobacteria bacterium | reverse complement strand
CGCTGCGGCTCGACCGGATCCGTCTCGCGGCGGCGGGGACCCGGCTCGACGGCGCGCTGGCGCTCCGGCTCCCGGCAGGCACGCTCGACGGCACGCTCGACGCCGCCGCGCCGACGCTCGAGCCCTGGTCGGCGCTGGCCGGCATGCCGCTCGCCGGCAGCGCCACGCTCACGGCCAAGCTTGCCGGAGACAAAGGGCAATCGCTCGCGCTCACCCTCGACGGCAAGGCGCTCGCCGTCGCCGGCGTCCGTGCCGAGCGGCTGCACGCGACGGCGCGGCTCGCCGACCTGCTGGCGACGCCGACCGGCGAAGCCGAGCTCGGCCTCGAACGGGCGAGCTACGACCGGGCCACCGCGACGCGGCTGATCCTCCACGGCAAGAGCGAGCGGCCGGGGCGCTTCGCGCTGACCCTCGGCGCCGAAGGCCGCGCCGGCGAGGCCTACACCCTGAGCGCCGACGCCGAGGCGAGCTTCGACCGCAGCGGCATCGAGCTGCGGCTCGAGCGGCTCGCCGGCAAGCTCGGCGCTTTGCCGGTGCAGCTGCACCGGCCGCTGCTGCTGACGCGCCGCGGCGGCGACCTCGCCTTCGCCGGCCTCGATCTCGGCTTCGGCCCCGGCCGCATCAGCGGCGACGGCGCGCTCAACGGCGCGGCCCTGGCGCTCCATCTCAAGGCCGCGGGCCTGCCGGTGCACGGCATCGGCGAGCTTGCCGGCGAGCCCGATGTCAGCGGCGTGCTCGGCTTCGAGGCGACGCTGACGGGCAGCCGCGCGCGGCCGGAGGGGCGCCTCGTCATCGACGGCGAGGCGCTGCGCTTTGCCGCGGAGAGCCGGTCCGAGCTGACGCCGCTGAGCTTCGTCCTTTCGGCCGATTGGCAAAACGGCGTGATCACGGCGAAAGGCCGGCTCGCCGGGCCGGAGAACGCGGCGCTGGGCTTTTCCGGCCGCGCGCCGCTGGCGCTCGATCCGCAGCGCCTGACGCCGCGCCTGCCGCCGCAAGGGGGGCTGGCGCTCCATGTCGAAGGCGGCGGCGAGCTTGCCAACCTCGCCGATGTCCTGCCGCTGGGCGAGGACCGGCTGGCCGGCCGCTTCGAGGTCGACGTCTCGGTCGACGGCACCGTCGCCGCGCCGGTCGCCAGCGGCCGGCTTTCGGTGCGCAACGGCCGCTATGAGAGCCTGTTCTGGGGCACGACGCTCACCGACGTGAGCTTCGACGTCGTCGGCGACCATGAGCGGCTGGTGCTGCGGAACTTCCACGCCGACGACGGGGCGAAAGGCCGCCTCGCGCTTTCGGGCGGCGTCGACCTCGCCGCTGCGGCCGGGCCGACCTTCGACGTCGCCGGCAGCTTCAAGAGCTTCCGCGCGGTGCAGCGCGACGAGGCGACGGCGACGGTGAGCGGCGATGTCGGCCTCACCGGCACCATCGCCGCGCCGCGGCTCGGCGCAAAGCTGACCATCGAGCAGGCGGAGCTGCGCGTGCCGAGGCGCCTGCCGGAGGCGGTGCAGCCGATCCCCGTCACCATGATCGACAGCGCCACCGGCAAGGTGCTGTCGACGCCCACCGAGAGCGGGCCGCGCGTCGCGCTGCTGGCGCTGGCGCTCGACGTCACCGTCGACATGCCGGGGCAGGTCTTCGTGCGCGGCCGCGCCCTCGACAGCGAATGGCGCGGCCGCCTCGCCGTCGGCGGGACGACGGCGGAGCCGCGGCTCGACGGCAAGCTCGAGGTGGTGCGCGGCACCTATGATTTTCTCGGCACGAGCGCCAGCCTCACCCACGGCACCATCACCTTCCTCGGCGGCACGCGCATCGATCCCGAGGTCGACATCCAGGCGCAGGCCAGCTCCACCGACGTCGTCGCCATCATCCGCATCAGCGGCACGGCGACGAAGCCCGCCATCAAGCTCTCCTCGCAGCCGGACCTGCCGCAGGACGACATCCTGGCGCGCGTGCTCTTCGGCACCGGCATCGGCCAGGTCAGCGCCGCGCAGGGGATCGAGATCGCCCAGGCGGCGGCGGCGCTCGCCAGCGGCGGCGATCCCGGCGTGCTCGACCGCGTCCGCCAGGGGCTCGGCCTCGACCGGCTGACCTTCGGCTCGGCCGGCGCCAGCAGCTCCTTGAGCACCGTCAGCATGCCGTCGACGCCGGCCGGCGTGCCGAGCGCCTTCTCCACGGCCGCCGTCGGCAGCGCGCCCGCGCCGCTCAGCGCCGCGACCACGGCCGGCGCGGGCTCGGTGAGCGCCGGGAAATACGTGGCGAACGGCGTCTATGTCGGCGTGAGCCAGGGGCTGACCGGGAGCTCGAGCGCGGTCGACGTGCAGATCGACGTGACTCGGCACATCAGCGTCGACACCACCGCCGGCCAAGCGACCGGCACCGGCATCGGCGTCAACTGGAAGCTCGACTATTGAGGCGGGACGGCTCACGCAATGGTGACCGCCGCGGCGCCGCCGGCCGCGGCTATGCTGCGCGGGCCGCCACCGCCTGGGAGGATCGCCATGGAAGGTTTCGACTCGCAGCAGGAGAGCCTCACGCCGCCGACGCACTTCTCGCGCCGCGGCTTCGTCGTCACCGGCCTCGCCGCGGGATTTGCGCTGGCGGTGCAGCCGGTCTCGGCCGAGACCATCATCACCGACAGCAACGGCCTCATCGCCGGCGAGGTGAAGATCCCGGTGACGGACGGCGAGATTCCCGCCTATCGCGCCATGCCGGCCGCGGGCGGGCCGTTCGCGACGATCATCGTCATCCACGAGATCTTCGGCGTCCACGAGCACATCAGGGATCTCTGCCGCCGGCTCGCCAAAGCGGGCTATTTCGCCGCCGCGCCGGCACTCTATGCGCGCCAGGGCGACCCGTCGAAGCTCGGCGACATCTCAGACATCCTCAAGACCATCGTCGCCAAGGTGCCGGACGCGGAGGTCGCCGCCGACCTGGACGCGACCGTCGCCTGGGCGCAGGCGCAGAAGCAGGCGGACACGGCGCGGCTCGGCGTCACCGGCTTCTGCTGGGGCGGGCGCCAGACTTGGCTCTACGCCGTCCACAATCCGCGGCTGAAGGCGGCGGTCGCCTGGTACGGGCCGCTCGCCGGCAGCCCCGACGCGTTGCGCCCCGAGAGCGTGCTCGAGGCGGTGAAGGCGCTGAAGGTGCCGGTGCTGGGGCTCTATGGCGCGGCCGATCAGGGCATCCCCGTGCGCGACGTCGAGGCGCTCAAGGCCGAGCTCGCGGCGCTGCCGCAGCCTTGCGACATCGTGCTCTATCCCGATACGCCGCACGGCTTCAACGCCGACTACCGGCCGAGCTACCGGCCGGCGGCGGCGAAGGACGGCTGGCAACGGATGCTGGCCTGGTTCCGGCAGCACGGGGTGGGCTAGGAGCCGGTCCGGCGTTGACAGCGGGGCCGCCGCCGGTTTCCGATCGGGGCGGACGAAATGCCGAGAGGAGGAGCCAGTGAAGGCGCTGCTCGTGGCGGTCGCGCTCGCCGCTATCGGCCTTGCCGCGTCATCGGCCGGCCGCGCCGCGGCGCCGGACCAG
>JASHTP010000536.1 GCA_030040495.1 Alphaproteobacteria bacterium | reverse complement strand
CGCGATAATGCTCCGCCACGGCGAGCGCCGAAGGCTCGATGCCGAGCTCGCGCATCATCTTGGCCGCCGGCCCCTTCACCGCGCCGCCGCCGATGATCGGCGACACCGCGACGATCGGCACGCCGCGCCCGCGCAGCAGCGCCTTCAGTCCCGGCACCGCGAGTATCGGAGCGACGCTGACATAGGGATTGGACGGGCAGAGAATGATCGCGGCAAGCCGGGGATCGGCGATGGCGGCCGCGAGCTCCGGCGGCGTCCGGGCGCGCTCGCTGCCGGCAAAGGCGAAGCCGGTCGCTTTGGGCGCGCAGCGCAACCGGACGAAATACTCCTGGAAGGCAAGCGGCCCGTCCGGCGTCTCGACGAAGGTCCTGACCGCTTCGTCGCTCATCGGCAGCAGCCGCGCCGCGATTCCGAGGCGCCGGCAGAAGTCGGCGGTGATGTCGGTGAGCCGCTCGCCGCGGCGCAAGCGCTCGGAGCGCAGCACATGGGTGGCGAGGTCGCGGTCGCCGAGCCGGAACCAGCCGGGACCGCCGAGCCGGACCGCCTGGTCGAGAAACGCCCAGCTCTCGCCGGCGACGCCCCAGCCGGTGCTCGGCTCGGCGATGCCGGCGAGCGTGTACATGACGGTGTCGAGGTCCGGACAGATGGTGAGCCCCAGATGCTCGAAATCGTCGCCGGTGTTCACCACCACGCTGAGCGCGCCGCCGAGCTGCCGCATGAGCCCGTCAGCGAGCTTGGCGCCTCCGACCCCCCCTGCGAGCGCCAGGATCACCGCCATCCCCTGCTAGCGGAAGAGATCGAGATGCGCCGGGCGGAGCAGCTCGCTCGCCTTGCCCGGCCGCGGCGGATAGGGGAAGCCGCGCACATGGATGACGGGGCGGCCCTCGGCGGCCTGGCCCATGAGCAGCGATGCCGCCGCCGCAAGCTCGTCGGCGGTGCCGATCTCGGTGACGCGCAGCGCGCGGCCGGTGCGGTCGGGCGTGCCGCGGAGATCGACCAGCGCCGGCAGGCCGGCGACGCCGATCGCAGTGCCGACCGTGCCGAGGCGCCAAGCGCGGCCGAAGCTGTCATTGACCACGATGCCGAGCTCGGCGCCGGTGAGCGCGCGCAAGCCCCGGCGCAGCCGCTCGGCGCTCGCATCGGGATCGGCCGGCAACAGCAGCACCGCCTCCCCGCCGCCCTCGCTCTCGACATTGGAGGCGTCGATCCCGGCATTCGCCAGCACGAAGCCGAGACGGTGGAGGACGATGATCACGCCCGGGCGCGCGCGCAGCACCTGCTGCGATTCCCGCAAAATCAGCTCCACCAGGCGCGGATCCTTGTCGACGGTGCGCGCCAACTCCCGCGCCCGCGGCGACGGCTCCACCTCGGCGAGCCGGACGCGCCGGCCCTCGGCCTTGGAGACGATCTTCTGCGCCACCACCAGCGCGTCGCCGTGCTCGAGCGCGACGCCGGAGCGCGACGCGGCGTCGGCGATGAGCGCCGCGAGATCGGCGCCCGCGGCAACGGTGGGCATGCCGACGAGCGCGGTCAGGCAAAGCGACCCCGCTGCTTCCATGGCTCAGCGCGTCTCCCCATCCTCGGGCAGGCCGGTGAAGCGGATGCCCGAATGTTTGAGCCCGTAGCGCCGGTTGATGAAGATGAGCACCGAGGTCAGCGCTTCCGCGGCGGCCGAGTTCGCCAGCGCGCCGCCATGAATGCCGCGCATCCCGGCAGCCTCGGCCAGCGCGACCACGGCGGCGCGCGCCTCCTTGTCGTCGCCGCAGACCAGCACGTCGCAATCGACCGGCGCGGTCACGCTCTCGAGCAGATGCGCCGAGACGTTCTGGAAAGCGGAGACGACCTTGACCGTGGGGCCGAGCAGGCGCTGCGCCGCCACCGCCGCCGACCCCTCCGGCGGCAGCTGCACGCGCGCCACCTGCGGCGGCACCAGCGGCACGGTCACGTCGACCAGCAGCTTGCCGGCGAGCGCGTCCTTGACCGCTTCGAGCGTGGCGCGGTGCGCGGCATAGGGCACGGTCAGCACGACGATGTCGCCGCGCTCGGCTGCACGCCGGTTGTCGCCGCCTTCGACCACGCCGCGGCCGAGCCGGCCGGCGATCTCCGCCGCTTTCGCCGCGGCGCGCCCCGCCTCGCGCGAGCCGATCACCACGGGGTAGCCGGCATGGGCCCAGCGCAGCGCCAGGCCGCCGCCTTCCTGACCGGTGCCGCCGAGCACGGCGATGGTGGGTTTCATCGGTTCTTCTCTTTCAGGCATGGGCGAAACCGAGCCGCGACAGCGCACGCGCATCGCCCGGCGGCGTCTGCACGACGTCGGCGAGCGGCGCCGCGGCGAGCGCCGCCGCGATGCGCTCATGCGGCACCCGCCGATAGAGCGTGTCGCGCTGCTCGGCGACGCGCCCGAGCGCGGCGGCGATCGCCGTCATCGCGGCCGGCGGCAGCTCCTGGCCGTGCTGGGTGCCGGCGGCGCGCGAAATGCTTTCGTTCATCAGCGTGCCGCCGAGATCGTTGGCGCCAGCGGCGAGGCACAGCTTCACCCCTTCGATGCCGAGCTTCACCCAGGAAGCCTGGATGTTCGGGATCAGCGGGTGAAGCACGAGCCGCGCCACGCTGTGCATCAGCACCGCCTCGCGCAAGGTCGGGCCACGACGCGACCACCCCTTGAGATAGAGCGGCGCCTCCATCGGCACGAAGGGCAGCGGCACGAACTCGGTGAAGCCGCCGGTCTCCTGCTGCAGATCGCGCAGCCGTAGCAGGTGCCGCGCCCAGGAAAGCGCGTCGTCGACATGGCCGAACATGATCGTCGCGGTGGTGCGCAGGCCGAGGCGGTGCGCGGCGGCAACGGTGGCGAGCCACTGGTCGGTGTCGAGCTTGTCGGGGCAGATGACGGCGCGCACGCGGTCGTCCAGCACTTCGGCCGCGGTGCCCGGCAAGGTGCCCAGACCCGCCGCCTTGAGCTCTGCCAGGAAGCCGGCGACGTCCAAGCCGAGCGTCGCCGCGCCCTGGCGGATCTCGAGCGGCGAGAAGGCATGGAGATGCATCTCCGGCACCGCCTGCTTGATCGCCCGGCAGAGCGCGAGATAGGTGGCGCCGGTATAGTCGGGATGGATGCCGCCCTGGAGGCAGACCTCGGTGGCGCCGCGCGCCCAGGCTTCGCGCGTCCGCCGCACCACCTCCTCGAGCGCGAGATCGTAGGGCGCGCCGCGCAACGCCTCGCCGGTCTTGCCCTTCGAGAACGCGCAGAAGCGGCAGCGGAAGTAGCAGATGTTGGTGTAGTTGATGTTGCGGTTGACGACGTAGCGGACGCAATCGCCGCTGACGGCGCGGCGCAGCGCGTCGGCAGCCTCGCCGAGATAGCGGAACTCGCGGTCGCGCGCG
>JASHTP010000535.1 GCA_030040495.1 Alphaproteobacteria bacterium | reverse complement strand
AACTCTGCCAGGCGGCTCTTCCTGAGGAACCGACGTCTTCAGCGTATTGCAAGATATTCGCCGACGAACGCCGCAACGAGGTGGAGCGCCTCTCGATCGCTGCTGTTTCGGAAGGTCGGGTCGCTGCGATGCTCGACATTCTCGCCGCGGCAGGGTTTACCTGTCCGCCCGTGGCGGCAGCAGGCGAATGCACCGGTCACAATGGGGCGATTGCCTTCCGGAATCGGCGACTGGGCGGCTTCGGCGACATTATTTGGAGGATTCGATGGCATGCTGACGCCGACGGGCTGTTGGGTCGTATCGATGTTGCTGCAACCGGGGCCAGCCTTTGAGGAGGAGGATGTTTCATGGCGTGAATCCGGTTCCCGTCAGCTTGAACACCGTGCCACACCCATCCCCATAGATACAGGCACCGAGGATGCCGCCGGTTTGTGCCGTGCCGTAAAGGGCTCCGCTCTTATCAGCGATGAGAGCTGAAAAGGTATTGACGTAGTTGTTTCCCTCTCTCGCAAAGGAGAAAAGCACGGTTTCTGTCCATGCCGGCTGACCCCAGCGTGGCGGGGTCAGCTTGAACATCGCGCCGTTGTTCAACGCGGGCTTGGTGCCGGCTTTGACTTGCGCCGTTCTCATCAGCGCCCCCGTTCCATAGAGCGCCCCGCTGTGGTCGGCGATAATAGCAGCAAAGGGACGGATCGGGTCGCCGCTATCCACGAGGCTGCTTTTGAACAAGTAAAGATCCGTTTTGGTCCAAGCGGTCTGGCCCTTTTCCGGGGGAGTCAATTTGAATACCGAACCGCCTCTAATGGTCTCGTTCGTCATCGTCGTTCCGTAGAGAGCGCCGCTTTCGTCCATTATGAGCGACGCATGAGGAAACAACCCGGCGGATTGGCCATCGAATTGGTAAAGCAGGGTCTTGGTCCAAACCGCGTTGCCCTGTTCCGGCGGGGTCAGCTTGAATACCGTGCCGCAGTCGCAGTACCAGGGGACGCCGCCGGCACTCGTGGTGCCGTAGAGCGCCCCGCCCTGGTCGATGATGAGAGGCCCATTGGGGTAAGCACCGTCGCCACTGCCTTTGAAACGGTAAAGCACGGTCTCGGTCCAAGCCGCATTGCCCTTAGCCGGCGGTGTCAGCTCGAATATCGTGCCGCAGCCTGTCTCTCTAACATTACCGGTATAGGGCGTGCACCTGCCGCCGCCGCCGTCACGCGTCGTCCCATAAAGCACTCCCTCTGCATCGGCGACAAGACCAGCGGTAGGATGGGCGCCGTCTTCACCGCCTTGGAAGCGATAAATCACCTTCTCGCTCCAGGCGGCTTGGCCCTGAGTCGGCGGAATTAGCTCGAATACCGTCCCGCAGCCATAGCTCCTGCTGCAATTGCCATCGGTGCCGCCGCCCCAATAGGTCGTCCCGAAAAGCGCCCCGCTCTTGTCGGCGATGAGAGCGGCGAGGGGATTAGCACCGTCATTGCCGCCCGTGAAGCTGTAGAGCATGGTTTCGATCCACTCGCCGCCGGTCGTCGCCGGCGGCGTCAACTTGAATACCGTGCCGTGTTTGCTAGCACCGTAGCCGCTCGTCGTTCCATAGAGCGCCCCGCTCTTGTCCATGATGAGCGACGAACTGGGATAGCCGCCGTCTTGTCCTCCTTTGAAGCGATAAAGCACCGTCAGGGCCGGGTTGGCACAGGCCGAGAGAATGCCGGCGCACAGGCAAACCGCGATGAGGCGCTTCATGTACCCTGCCTTTGTCATAACATCCACCACCGAGCCCGCCAGACGCGGATGGTGAAAGCGCGGCGCCGGTGGTGCATGTTCGCTGAGACTTATCACGCTTCCGAGTAGCCGCGTCGACGTTATTCCGCATGCTCCTTCGCGTGCTTGCGAAAGTAAGCCTTGAATTTCTTGATGTCGCCGCTTTTAAGCTGTGCTAATGCGAGATCGATCAGAATGCTCGCCCCCTGCCCGAAACTCGGATGCGGCCATTCTTGCGCCGAAATCATGTTCGCGATGGTATCGGTTTCGTGATATCGCCGCGCCGGCAGTGGCACTTTGGGTCGTCCTTCGGCGCCTTCCAGGGCAGGCCGACCGCCGGTAATGTCTCAGTTTGAATTTTTCGCGGATGCGTCGAGATAGGGAGCAACAACCTCTCTTGTTTCCTTGCTCGATACGACAGGGATGATTTCAAAGGTCGCCCCCGATCCTCGCCACTGCAGTACCCACTCCTGGAGAAGCCGTAGGTCCGCGCAACGCATTAGCTGAAAACAGCGTGCAAAGCTGGGCTCAACCCAACTATCCAAGTATTCAAGCCCGTCTGGCAGAGATCGTCCGCTGTCGCGCACGCGTCGATAGACCGGAATCATATCATTGTCACGAAACCGCTCGATGACCATGAACAGCATTGGAAGTCCTCTGGGAGCAGCGATCCAAGCTCCATCGAATGGAACCACTATTCCGATGTCACGCCGTCAACGGCGGCCGACTTCAAACCGATGCACTACCGCCTTGGTCGACGGCGGGACGTCCCGAGATCGAGGGCGCTGGCGGGCCGCGACCGACGATGACGAGCACTCTGTCTACGCCACAGCCCTATAGTGGAGGGCCTTTTCCGAGTCCCTTACGAAGCCTCACCGACGGCCACAACCACTCGTGAAGTCACTCTTCGGACGGCGTGGGTTGGGACGGCAAGGGAAAAGCGCCCGCCATCGGCTGGGTGTATCTGGTTGGTTTGATCGAGATTTTGCGCCTCCCGCAGAACACCCCTGCTGTCGCTTCCGGCCGAAACCTCAATAACATCAAATGAACCGGGCGCCAGCCGCTCCGATATAGGCTTCCGCCGTTGCGTTTTGTACCAGAGAGTGGTACATAGACACACAAACGGAGCCGCCGGATGATCGTGAGCTTTCGGGACGAGTGGCTGCGCGCGTTCTTCGTCGAGGACACGCGGTCACGGCACATCCCGTCCGATCTCGAAAGCCGGCTCTTTCGCAAGCTCCAGATGATCGACGACGCGACGACCGATCAGGACTTGCGGGTGCCGCCCAGCAATCACCTCGAGAAGCTGCGCGGCAATCTGGCACGGTTCCACTCGATCCGCGTCAACAGCCAATGGCGGCTGGTCTTCCGCTGGGACGGCAGCCGCGGCGAGGCGGAAGGCGTCTACCTCGACGATCACAGCTACAGATGAGGCGAACATGCTGACGACGAAACGCAAGCCGGTCACGGTCGGCGAAATCCTTGTCGAGGAGTTCATGCGGCCGATGGGGCTGACGCAGGCCGCGCTGGCCGAGGCCATGGGCGTTCAGCGCAAGCATGTCAACGAGCTGTGCAACGACCGCCGGTCCGTGACGGCGGCGACGGCGCTCATCCTCGCGCGCGTGTTCGGCAACAGCCCCGACTTCTGGCTCAACGTGCAGCGGCGTTCCGATCTGTGGGAGGCGATGAACAGCCCCCGCGAGCGCGAGCGGATCGAACGCGCGAAACCGCTTGGTGCGGCGGCATGATCTCCAATGCCGCCACGCTTGGCGTTCGCGGCTCCGTTCTAAAGTGGCGGAGGGCACAGTCTGCTGCGAACGCGTCTCTGGGCAGGATTCCCTGCTATCAGGGAATTTACCGGGAAATCGAGCCGTTGCGCCTGGCGCGGCCACGTTGATCCGAGCAAAAACCGCCGTTCATCCGGCGATTTTCGCAACGGCCGGGTAGTTTAGGACGCCTGTTAGCAGGGAGTTTTCCGCGCGGTAGCAGGGAAATCCTATGTTCTTAACCGGGAATATCGGGGCCACCGAGGGATGCGTCGAGAGAGTCGGCGACGATCCAGCGCCCTTGTGAGACCTGCGGCCAGCCCCACGGGCGAGGTTCGGCGCGACGCCGGACGGCAACTGCGACGCGCCAGGCGGCTTCAGGCTGGGAGCACCGGCAGGCGGAAGCCAAGGGCTTGCTCCATCAGGGCGGCGGCGCCGAGGAGGCCAGCATCGCCATGCGGCGGTCCAACCAGTTGCAGTCCCACCGGCATGCCTTCCTTCGTCAGGCCGCAGGGCAATGAGACGGCCGGGCAGCCAGTGAGGGTGATGACGAAAGTGAGAAACATCCAGTCGATGTATGTGGTTAGCGTCTCGCCTGCGATCTCGGTCGGGAACCGCTGCTCCACCGGGAAGGGCGGTACCGCGACCGTAGGGCAGACCAGCAGGTCATGGTCTTCGAAAAAGCGGGCGACGCGGTGGAACAGGGCGTGGCGGTCCTGCATCGCGGCGATGATCTCGGCGGCGGTAAGGCGCTGCCCCTTTTCGATGTTCCAGGCGATGTCCGGATTAAGGCGGTGGCGCTCCGCCGGCAGCAGAGCCCCGCGGACATCGGCGAACAACAAGGCGCGCAGCACCTGGAAGCTATCGATGGCGCCCGAAAAATCCGGCGCGGCGTCTTCGACGGCAGAGCCCATGGCGGTGAAGCGCAAGGCGGCCGCAGCACAGATCTCTGCCACCTCCGGATCGATCCGGCGCAGGCCGAGATCGGGGCTGAAGCCGACGCGGCGCGGCGGGCAGGCGGCGTCCAGCGCCGCCTGGAAGCCACCCGCCGGCCCGGGGCGGGAGAGCGGGTCATGCGGCGTCACCAGCGCCATCGCGTCGAGCATCAGCGCCAAGTCGGGCACGTCGCGGGCCATCGGGCCATCCACCCAGAGACTGTCGAAGGCGGGCAAGCCATCGCCGCGCGGCACCAGGCCGGGGCTGGGACGCAGGCCGACAATGCCGCAGAAGCTCGCGGGGATGCGCAGCGAGCCGCCGAGGCAGGAGCCATTGGCCAGCCAGACCTCACGCGCGGCCAGCGCCGCCGCCGCACCACCGGAGGAGCCCCCGGCGGTGCGGCCGAGGTTCCAGGGATTGCGCGTGACGCCCCATATCGGGTTGAACGTATGGCTGCCGGCGAACTCGGGCACGTTCGACTTGGCCAGCGGGATGGCACCGTTGCTGCGCAGCGTGGCGATCGTGCGATCGTCGGTCGCGGCCCGATGATTGGCATAGATCGGCGAGCCGTAGGTGGTGAGCTGGCCGGCGACGTCGTTGTAGTCCTTCACCGCAATCGGCAGACCGGCGAGCCAGCCCTGATGCTCGCGCGGCTCGCGCGGGAAGCGTCGGGCTTCGTCGCGCGCCACTTCGAGGAAGCGGATCGGCAGAGCGTTGATCCTTGGTTCCACTTCTTCGATGCGGGCCGCGGCGGCTTCCACCAGGTCCAGCGGACTGAGATCGCGCCGCCTCAGGCGGCGGACGGCGTCGCGGGCAGACAAGAGGCAAAGGTCGTTCACAACCGACACTCCAAAGTCATGTCTTACAGAGGCGAAAAGCGTGAGTGCGCCTTTGCAGTTGTACCCACGTCATTTGCCTAATGCCGTCCACCAGCACTCGCGTCGCTCGACATTAGCCGGTTCTCGACGAGCGCCACTGACCGACATGGGCCACCGGGCCAGCCTCGGCCTTGCGGCAAGGCCGAACTCATCGTGCCGAAGCGGCCACAAGGTAGCCCCGCACCGTTAGAGGCTCGGCCAGCGCCACCGCGCATCCCTCGGCTTTCCTGCCGGCTCCCGCGCCTTCAGCCCCATGCAGCCCCGGGCCACCCGCGGCCGCGCCCGCGCTTCTGTCGCTTGCGCCAAGGTATCGGCCATGCCGACGGATATCTGCACCAGCGAAGCGGCCGGATCGGCGGCACGGTCGACATCGCCGCCGCCAGCAGGCGCGCACCACTTGCAAATGATCGGTCACATCTGCCTCCCGGACGTGGTGCCGACGATGTCGGGATTGCGCGCCAGTCTGGTCGGAAGGCGAAGCCCCGGGCAGAAGCCAAAACTGCGAGCGTCGGCGGGCGCTCAGCCGCCCGCGGCGATGACGATGGCGACATCATCTTTCCTGACCGGCCCCGCCTCGATCCGCTGGCGCGCCTTCTCGGCGTAATTGCGCCTGCGCGCCTCGCCGCCCAGCCGGTACATCCGGCGGGCCATCCTGGCGACGCGCGCGGCCGAAACTTCCGTCTCGCCGGCCTTGGTTTTCAGCGTCGGCATTTCGGTCCCTCCTTGTGGTGTGGCAATTCGGCGGTGGCATGACGCGAAGCGGCCGAAGTGGAAAAGCTTTCCTGCGACAAGAGGGGCAAATTTCTCTGCTCGCTGGACCGGCTGGCGGAGGGAGTGGGATTCGAACCCACGTTACGGTTGCCCGTAAACACGCTTTCCAAGCGTGCGCCTTCAACCACTCGGCCACCCCTCCGCGGCACCGGCAGAGGCCCGAAAGCCCCGGTTGACGGGCGCGGAGCCTAACCGAGGCCCCTTTTCCGCGCAACCGCGCGCGCCCCCCGCAATTTCGTTGCCGCGGAGTCGGCGCGTCATTATAAGGGGTTCCGGCGCAACTGGGCTGCGCCGCTTGGAGCGACCGCATGATCATCGGGCGGATCATCGGCTGGCTGCTGGTGCTGGCGGCGCTGGTGGTGCTCGTCGCCGACCTCATCAGCGGGTTCGATACCGGTCACTTCGTGTTCAAGACCGCCGGCGAGGTCTGGTACGAGATCAGCCCGTCGACCATTCTCTTGGCCCAGCCGGCGATCCAGCGGCATGTCGCGCCTTGGCTATGGGACCCGGTGATCCAGACCGTCCTGCTCTGGCCGGCCGCGGCGGTGATCGGCGTTCCCGGCCTGGCGCTGCTCTGGCTCTTCCGCCGCCGCGACCGGCGGCGGCGGCGGCATTAGAGCGGATTCTGTTCTACAGGAATCGTAGCGTCCAGCCCCTCTCCGCCACGCTACGCGCGGGGGAGAGGCAGGGGCCCATCGCGCAGCGATGGGAGGGCGAGGTGTGCGTCCGCGGCACGACCGCATCCGCCATCGGCACCCACCTCACCCGCTCGCTGCGCTCGCGTCCTCTCCCCCCGCAAGCGGGCGGAGAGGGCACAGTTCAGTCGCGTCTGTTCGAACGAAATCCGCGCGCGGGCGCGGCGCTCACTGGTCGCCCATCTTGAGCGCGGCGATGAAGGCGGATTGGGGGATCTCGACCTTGCCGAACTGGCGCATGCGCTTGCGCCCTTCCTTCTGCTTCTCCAGCAGCTTGCGCTTTCTGGTGACGTCGCCGCCATAGCATTTGGCCAGCACGTCCTTGCGCAGCGCCTTCACCGTCTCGCGGGCGATGATGCGGCCGCCGATCGCCGCCTGGATGGCGATGAGGAAGAGCTGGCGCGGGATCAGCTCCTTCAGGCGCTCGCACAGCGCCCGGCCGCGCCGCTCGGCCTGGCTGCGATGGACGATGATGGCGAGCGCGTCGACCGGCTCGCTGTTCACCAGGATGTTCATCAGCACGAGGTCGCCCTCGCTGTAGCCGTCCATCTGGTAGTCGAAGCTGGCATAGCCGCGGCTCACCGATTTGAGCCGGTCGTAGAAATCGAAGACCACCTCGTTGAGCGGCAGGCGATAGACCACCATGGCGCGCGCGCCGGCGTAGGTCAGGTCCTTCTGCACGCCGCGCCGCTCCTCGCACAGCGCCAGCACGCTGCCGAGATACTCGTCCGGCACCAGGATGGTGGCGCGGATCCACGGCTCCTCGATGTGGTCGATCTTGACCGGGTCGGGCATGTCGACCGGGTTGTGCAGCGTCATCACCTCGCCGTTGGTGCGATGGATGTGATAGACGACGGAGGGCGCGGTGGTGATGAGGTCGAGGTTGAACTCGCGCTCGAGCCGCTCCTGGATGATCTCGAGATGGAGCAATCCCAGGAAGCCGCAGCGGAAGCCGAAGCCCAGCGCCGCCGAGGTCTCGGGCTCGTACTCGAAGCTGGCGTCGTTGAGGCGCAGCTTGGCGAGGCTGTCGCGCAGATGCTCGTATTGGGCGGCGTCGGTCGGGAACAGGCCGCAGAACACCACCGGCTGCAGCGGCTTGAAGCCGGGCAGCGGCGCGGCGGCGGGCCGGCGCTCCTCGGTGATGGTGTCGCCGATCCGGCAGTCCGCCACCGTCTTGATGCCGGCGGTGATGAATCCCACCTCGCCGGGGCCGAGCTCCGCCGCGGGCACGCTCTTCGGCGTGAAGACGCCGACGCGCTCGACGACATGGGTGGCGCCGGTCGCCATCAGGCGCAGCTTCAGGCCGGGCTTCAGCACGCCGTCCTTGACCCGCACCAGGATGACGACGCCGAGATAGCTGTCGTACCAGCTGTCGACGAGCAGCGCCTTCAACGGCGCCTCGGCGTCGCCCTGGGGCGGCGGCAGGCGCTCGACCAGCGCCTCCAGCACGGCCTCGACGTTGAGCCCGGTCTTGGCCGAGATCTCGATGGCGTTCGAGGCGTCGAGGCCGACCACGTCCTCGATCTGCTGCTTGACGCGCTGCGGCTCGGCCGCCGGCAGGTCGATCTTGTTGAGCACCGGCACGATCTCGTGGTTGGCCTCGATCGCCTGATAGACGTTGGCGAGCGTCTGCGCCTCGACGCCCTGGCTGGCATCGACGATGAGCAGCGAGCCCTCGCAGGCGGCGAGCGAGCGGCTGACCTCGTAGGCGAAATCGACATGGCCGGGCGTGTCCATGAGATTCAACTCGTAGGTCTCGCCATTCCTGGCCTGGTAGGTGAGGCGCACGGTCTGCGCCTTGATGGTGATCCCGCGCTCGCGCTCGATCTCCATGCTGTCGAGCACCTGGTCGCGCATCTCGCGCGCCTCGAGCCCGCCGCACAGCTGGATGAGGCGGTCGGCA
>JASHTP010000041.1 GCA_030040495.1 Alphaproteobacteria bacterium | reverse complement strand
ACGTTCTTCATGGCGTTCCTTTCCGGCCGGCGCTGCGCGCCGCCGCCTCCTTGCGACGAATGCTGTCCTCGATATGGGCGCCGATCTCGCGCAGCTCCTTCAAGGTGAGCGCGATCTCCTGCTGCTGGCGCTCGAGCTCGGCGATGCGGGCGCGGCCTCTGGCGAGCGTGGCGCGGAGCTGCTCCAGATGGTCGGGGTCGACATCGTAGAGGTCCAGCAGCTCCTTGATCTCGGCGAGCGCGAAGCCCAGGCGCTTGCCGCGCAGGATGAGAAGCAGCCGCGCCCGGTCGCCGGCGGCATAGATGCGGTTGCCGCCGATGCGCTGCGGCCGGAGCAGCCCCTGATCCTCGTAAAAGCGGATGGCGCGCGGCGAGATGCCGAGCTCGGCCGAGAGGTCGCCGATCGAGTAGAGCCGCTCGCCCCCACCCGAAAGAGGCCGCGCGGGCCTGGCCGGCGCGTCTATATCGTTAACGTCAGACATATGACGTTAACGTAACGCATAGGCAGGCGTTTGTCTAGAGGAAAGAGCGGCGTTCGGTCCCGGACCGGAACGCCGCGATCCCGCTCCACCCTTCCGTCTTACGCGCCTTGGCCGAGTTGCTTCACCAGCGCCGCCCACAAAGGCCAGATCTCGTCGCCTTGCTCGAGCGCGGTGTGAACCATGAAGAGCTTCGACGAGGGGTCGATGCAGATGTGCTGGCCATAGGCTCCCATCAACGCGAACTGACGGCGGTCTCCGGGCAGCAGCCAAAAGAGATAGCCGTAGCCGAACCCCTTCATGGCCTTGCCCGGCGCCAGATAGGCATCGGCGGGCCGCACCGTCGTTGCCTCGACCATCCATCGCGCGGGAATGATCTGCTTTCCTTCCCAGGCGCCGTCCCAGGCGAGGAGACGGGCCAGCCGCGCGTAATCGCGCAGCACGGCGCTGAAGCCGAAATGAGGCACCTCGAACCCCTCGGCGTCGAGGAGCCAGGTGGCGTCGGCCTCGGCCCCGATCGGCTGCCACACCCTGTCCCGGAGATAGTCGGAAAGCGGCTTGTCGATGGAGCGACGCACCACCTGTCCCAGCACGTCGGGCTCGATGCTCGCATAGAAGAACCGCCTGCCCGGCGGAGCGATCCGATGATTGAACTGGGTGATGCTGTTGATCGTCCCTTTCCTCCCGGCGCCGACGATCATGTCGAGCCAGAGGCGGGTGAGATCGCGCCCGCCGTCTCTTTGCTCGCCGAAATCGACGCCGGAGGACATGTGCAGGAGGTCGCGGATCGGGGTTCTGCCGTACTCGCTGCCGCGAAATCCCGGCACATAGATCTCCGGCGTGTCGTCCACCGATTTGATCGCGCCATCGGCGATGGCGAGCCCGACCAGCAGCCCCATGATCGACTTGACCATCGACTGGGCCAAGAGCCGGTCCCGGTCGGTGCGCGCATATTGGTAGTGTTCGAACAGGATGACGTCGTCCCTGGCGATCAAGAGGCCGGTGACGGGATTGCGCGAGAGATAGTCGGCGAGCGAAGCATCGCGTCCTTGGAAGCGGTAGCGGATCTCGGCCGTCGCCCGTTTGAATTCCCAGGGCGAGGCCGCGCCGCGGACCCTTCTCGTGGGGTAGATTTGGTCGAGATGGCTGAAGGCGCCGACGCGATAGCGGGGCTCCCAAGGGTCGCCTTCGCGCCGGGCAGTCATAACATCGGGAACCGGGTAGCCCTGATCGCGGCCGTAGAGCGCCGCGTCCGGCCCTCCCGGCACGAAGACGGGGCCGGCGCCACGGTCGGCGGCGCCGGTCTCTGGCGTCGCTTGCGCCGGCGCAAGGTGGCGCCCGGCTGCGGCGCAGGCGGCCCCGGCAAGCCCCGAAAGCGCTTGGCGTCGCGAGATCAGGGATCCGGACCTGCCGGAGGGCATTCGGTTATCTCGGCTCCCATTGCCGCGACTTCCCCGAGCGATGGGCGATCGAGCGTCGCAACCCGGCGGGCGGGCAAGGCGCGGGCCGCGAGCCCACGCCTACGTGTCCTTGCCGCCGCCGGTGCCGAGCGTCTCCAGCGCCGCGGCGTCGCGGATGATGATCCAGCCTTCATCGAGCTGGATGAAGCCGCGGCGGTGCCATTCCCTGAGGCAGCGGTTCACGCTCTCGCGCGTGCCGCCGATCATGGTGCCGAGCTCGCGCTGGGAGAGCGCGAGCTTCGCCTGGGGCGCGCCGCCGCCGAGCCGCAGCAGCGCCTTGGCGAGCCGCGTCGGCAATCCCAGGAAGGCGATCTCGCCGATCTGCTGGTCGGTGCGCCTGAGCCGCTCGCACAGCACTTCGAGCAGCTTGATGGCGATCAAGGGGTGGCGCTCGATATAGGTCAGCATGTCGCGGCGCTCGAGCACCAGCAGGTCGCAATTGGTGAGCGCGGCGGCGTCGGCGCTGCGCTCCTTGCCGTCGAGCAGCGCCATCTCGCCGAAGACCTCGCCGGCGCCGAGGTCGGCGAGCACGATCTCCTTGCCGTCGGGCGAGGGCGCGCTGATGCGCACCGTGCCGGTCAGCACCGCCATCATGCTCTGGCCCGGCGCGCCGATGCGGAAGACGATCTCGCCGGCGGCGAAGCGGCGGCGGTGGGCGTGCGCGGCGAGCTGGCGCACCGTCGCCTCGTCGAGGCCGGCAAACAGCGCGCAGCGCCGCAGCAAGCGGCTGGCATCGTCACGCGTAGGCTCCGGCGCGTTCGGCACTGCGCTCTCTCCGCCGCGGTTCCCAACCCCGGCTATTGTCGCACCGGGCCGCCGATCTCGTCCAGCGCGGCCGCCGCCTTCGCCCGCCAGAACTCCATGCCCATCTCGGCATAGAGCGCGGCGGCGAGGCCGAGCTCGCGGCGCGCCTCCTCGGGCGCG
>JASHTP010000534.1 GCA_030040495.1 Alphaproteobacteria bacterium | reverse complement strand
GGCGGCGAGCCCGGCGCCGCTGCCGCTCGAGGAGCCGCCGGGGAAATAGTCCGGGTTCCAGGGATTGCGCGCCGGCGGCCAGGGCAGGTCGAAGGACGGGCCGCCGATGGCGAACTCGTGGGTCGAGAGCTTGCCGAGCAGCACGCCGCCCGCCGCCTTGAGCCGGGCCGCGACCGGCGCGTCCGCCGCGGCGATGTTGGCGACGAGCAGCTTCGAATGCGCCGTGGTCGGCAGCCCCGCGACATCGATGATGTCCTTGAGCGCGTAGGGGATGCCGTGGAGCGGCCCGCGCCAGCGCCCGGCGGCGATCTCCGCCTCCGCCGCCCGCGCCGCCGCGAGCGCCGCCTCAGGGGTCAGCTTGATGAAGGCGTGGAACGTGCCGTCGAGGCGCTCGATGCGCGCCAGCAGCGCCGCGGTCAGCTCGACCGGCGAGAGCTTGCGCCGGCGCAGCAGCGCGCCCGCTTCGGCCAGGCCGAGGAAGCCGGGCTCGCTCACGGCGGCGGGCCCTTGGCGCGGAAGATCAGCGCCATCTCCTGCGACGGCGGCAGGTCGCGCGGCAGGCGTTGGACATGCCGCTCCATCCCCTCGAGCGCGCGCGCGAGCTGCGCCAGATGCGCGTCGCTCAGCCGGTCGAGCCCGAGGGCGCGCGCCTTGTCGCGGAGGTCGGTCATGAGCACTCCTCCTGGTCCCCGGCCGAGAACCCTATGCCAATCCCCGGGGGCATTCCAGCGACGCGTGGCCTTGCCCGGCCGGCGGTCCGGTGGGAGGATCGGCGCGGGAGGGGCCCATGACGGAAGACAGGCTGCCGGTCGCGCTGCTGACCGGCTTCCTCGGTAGCGGCAAGACGAGCCTGCTCCGCCGCGCGCTCGCCGGCGCCGCCTGGGCGGAAACCGCCGTGCTGATCAACGAGCTCGGCGAGATCGGCCTCGATCACTATCTCGTCGACACCGTAGACGGGCCGGTGCTGGAGCTGCCGGGCGGCTGCCTCTGCTGCGCCGTGCGCGAGGATCTCGCGGCGAGCCTGCGCCAGCTGCTGCGGCGCCGCGACCAAGGCGCCGTGCCTGCCTTCCGTCGCATCGCGATCGAGACCACCGGGCTTGCCGATCCCGCGCCGATCCTCTTCACGCTGGGCGCCGACGCGCTGCTCGAGGAGCGGCTCCGCCTCGACCGCGTGGTCGCCACAATCGATGCCGTCGCCGGCGCGGCGACGCTCGAGCGCTATGCCGAGGCGGCGTGCCAGGTCGCCGTCGCCGACCTTCTGGTGCTGACCAAGACCGATCTCGCGCCGGTGAGCGCGGCGCTCGCGGCGTGGCTTGACGCGCTCAACCCGGCCGCCGGGCGATGCCGTGCCGCCGCCGCGGCGGATGTCGGCGCGTTCCTCTTCGGCGCGAGGTCCGAAGCGCGGGTGCCGCTGTTGCCCGAAGCGGCCGGCCGCCACACCCACGGCATCGCCGCGTTCGCGGTGCTGCTGCAGCGTCCGTGCTCGCGCCTCGATTTCGCCCGCGCGCTGGGCGGGCTCGCGCGCGAGCGCGGCGCCGATCTGCTGCGCGTCAAGGGCCTGGTCGGCTTCAGCGACCGGCCCGGCGGGCCGGCTTTCGTGCAAGGGGCGCAGCATGCGCTCTATCCGCCGCTCTGGCTCGAGGACTGGCCCGACGGCGACCGCCGCAGCCGGCTGCAATTCATCGTGCACGGCATCGCGCGCGACGAGATCCTGGCGCGCTTCGCCTGCGCCGGGGCCGTGCCGGCGGGCGCGGCGCAGCCGACGGAGGAGCTGTCATGCTCGACCTGATCGTGGACGGCGGCACCGCGGTGCTGCCGACGGGACCGGAGCGCGCCGATATCGGCGTCGCCCACGGCCGCATCGCCGTCATCGGCGGGCCCGGCAGCCTCGCTGCGATCGGCGCGGCGCGCACCATCGACGCCGCGGGCCAGCTCGTCATCCCCGGCGGCATCGACCCGCATGTGCATTGCTCCTGGCCGATCCCGCTGCCGGGGCAGGCGCAGCCGATGCTGAGCGGCCCGCCCGAGCAGGTGAGCCGCGCCGCGCTTTTCGGCGGCACCACGACGATCATCGATTTCGCCATGTGGAATCCGGGCGAGCGCCTCGCCCAGGCGATCGAGCGCCGGCGCCGGGAATGGGCCGGCGCCTGCTGCTGCGACTACGGCTTCCACCTGATGCTGCAGGGCAAGATCCCGCCGGAGATCCTGGGCGAGCTCGGCGAGGCCATCGCCGACGGCCATGCCAGCGTCAAGATCTTCACCACCGACATCACCCCGAGCCGCCGCGGCCGCATGGTGGGATTCGGCGACATCTGGGAGATCCTCAAGGTGACCGCGGGCAAGGGCGGCATCGCGGTGATCCATGCCGAGGACAACGACATCGTCATGCACATGTACGAGAAGCTGATCCGCGAGGACCGCGCCCACTTCGAGAACATGGCCGAGGTGCACAACACGCTGTCGGAGGAGCTTTCCTTCAACCGCGTCATCCGCCTTGCCGGCAACGTCGCCGGCGCCGCGCTCTACATGATGCACACCTCGGCCGCGACCGGCGTGCGCGCCATCGCCGAGGCGCGCGCCAAGGGCGTGCCGATCTATGGCGAGACGCTGCACCAGTACCTGCTTTGCCGCGCCGATGACTACAAGAGGCCCGGCGGGCAGATGTACCACACCTACCCCTCGCTCAAATTCGCCGAGGACCAAGCGGCGCTCTGGGATGCCACGCGCGGCGGCGCCATCCAATGCGTCGCCACCGACGAGATCTGCTGCCCCTTGAAGGTGAAGCTGCAGGGAAGCCGCATCGACGACGTCACCGGCGGCAATGCCGGCATCGAGCCGCGATTGTCGCTGATCTACACCGAGACGGTCGAGAAGCGCGGCTACGGCCTCGCCGAGTTCGTCGGCCTGGTCTCGAGCAACGCGGCGAAGATTCTCGGCCTCTATCCGCGCAAGGGCGCGCTCGCGGTCGGCTCGGACGCGGACATCGTGCTGCTCGATCCGCGCCGGCGCCGGCGCCTCGCCGCCGCCGATCTGCACGAGGCGGACTATACGCCGTGGGAGGGCAGGGAGGTGGCGGCCTGGCCGTCGATGACCATCCTGCGCGGCAAGATCGCCGTCGAGGACGGCGCCTTCCGCGGCGGCGCCGCCGACGGCATGTTTCTGCCGCGCAAGGTGGCGGCGGCGATCCGCGAGCGGCCCGCGGTCTGAGCGACGGGAGGCGGCGATGCATCTTTTCAAGCAGCAGGCGGTGAGCGATCCCGCGGCCGCCGCGGCCGCCATCCCGGTGATCGACTATGGTCCCTACTTTGCCGGCGAGCGCGGCGCGCTCGAGCCATTGGCGCGCGCGGTGCGCGAGGCCTGCGAGACCGTGGGCTTCTTCTATATCCGCAATCACGGCGTGCCCGAAGCGCTGGTCGAGCGCGCCTTCGCCGCCGCGCGCCGCTTTCATGCGCTGCCGCTCGAGCGGAAGCTGGCGCTCCGCCTCAACGAGAACAATATCGGCTATCTCCCGATCGACGCCTCGGTGCAAGGCGCCTCC
>JASHTP010000533.1 GCA_030040495.1 Alphaproteobacteria bacterium | reverse complement strand
ATCTCCGACTGGAACATGGCGCCGATGTCCGGCCTCGAGTTCCTCAAGGAGGTGCGCTCCGACGGCGCGCTCAAGGACATGCCCTTCATCATGATCACCGCCGAGAGCAAGACCGAGAACGTCGTGGCGGCGAAAGAGGCGGGCGTCAGCAACTACATCGTCAAGCCCTTCAACGCCGACACGCTGAAAAAGAAGATCGAGGCCGTTCTGGGGGAGCTCTGATCTCATGTCTTCTCAGCGTCGGCTCGAGCTGAGCGAGGAAGAATACCTCGATATCGAGGAGGCTCTCGCCAGCAACGCCCGCGGCCGGAGCTTTCTGCGCATGCGCGACCAGCGCGCGCGCCTCGTCGCCATGAACGAGGTGCGCAAGCTCGCGCGCGAGGTCAAGGACAGCGTCAAGACGGTCACCCAAAGCACCGGCGACGAGAAGCGCGACGACGCGCATATCCGCATCCTGCGCGAAGAGCTGCGCGAGATGAGCGCCTACATCCACCAGACGAGGCGCGAGATCGCGGCGCTGCGCCCGACCGATGGCGGCTCCAACCGCATCATGGCGGCGACCGGCG
This sequence comes from Alphaproteobacteria bacterium, assembly GCA_030040495.1. Taxonomy (GTDB): domain Bacteria; phylum Pseudomonadota; class Alphaproteobacteria; order ATCC43930; family CGMCC-115725; genus DAHUYF01. The sequence goes on along the minus strand of JASHTP010000533.1, from coordinate 2,797 downwards.
AGCTCGACGCCATCGTCTCCGCCACCGAGCGCGCCACCTCCGAGATCCTGAACGGCGTCGAGCGCATCCAGGAGCTCGCGCTCAAGCTGCCCAAGACCGGCGATGTCGCGCCGATCGCCGAGGAGATCCAGACGCAGGTCACCGAGGTGCTCACCGCCTGCTCCTTCCAGGACATCACCGGCCAGCGCACCACCAAGGTGGTCAACACGCTGCGCTACCTCGAGCAGCGCGTGAACTCGATGATCGAGATCTGGGGCGTCGACGACAGCGCGCATCCGCCGCCGCCGCCGGAGGCCGAGGATCGCCGGCCCGACGCCCATCTCCTCAACGGCCCCGCCACCGACGGCGGCCCGAGCCAGGCCGATGTCGACGCCCTCTTCGAGAAGCTCGGCAAGGCGACCGATCCCGCGGCGCCGCCGGCCGCGGCCGACAAGCCGGCCGAGAAGGCGGCCGACGCGCCGGCCGAGAAAAGCAGCCAGAGCCAGATCGACGCGATGTTCAACGCCGCCCAGTAGGGCGGCGTTCGGCCTTCGACGGCGCGCGCCGGGCGACGCGCTCGGCACGGCGATCGACGAGATCGGCGGCGATCATGTCGGCGACCAGGAAGAGGCTGGCGGCGCCGACGACCCAGGCGACAATCAGCAACAGATGATCCATGGCCCGTCTCCGCTTGTCGCGCCTCCGCGCGGGAAGCGAAAGGAAGGTGCTGCCGATGCAAAAGGTGCGTCAGCAGCATTCGACGCGAACATGGTTAACTCCCGGTAAACGCGCCAGCGTTTATCCGGCCCGGTAAACGCGCCAGCGTTTGCATCGGCGCGGCCGGCGGCCTAGCCTCTGCGGCGATGAAACCGATCCCGCTCGGCCTCGCCCAGCGCCACGAGCTCGTCCCGGACGCGGGTCACACCGCCGCCGCCGCCGGCAATGCCGGCGTCGCTGTGGTCGGCACGCCGTTCCTCGTCGGCTATTTCGAGATCGCCGCGCACCGCGCCATCCTGCCCTATTGCGAAGCGGGCGAGGTGACCGTCGGCACGCGCATCGAGGTCGACCATCTGGCGGCGGCGCTGCCGGGCAGCCGCGTCGCCGCCGACGCCAAGGTGGTGGCGGTCGAGGGCCGCCGCGTCCTGTTCGAGGTCGAGGTGCGCCAGGGCGACAGGCTGCTGATGAAGGGCCGGCACGGCCGCGCCATCGTCAGGCTCGACCGGCTGCTGGCGCGCGCCGCGGCGGCCGAGTGAAGGACTGCATCGCGCGACAACGCGCCAAGGAGGAGGAAGAGCACATGGCGGTCGACGGAACCTGGAAGATTGCGATGGAGACGCCGCTCGGCACGCGCGAGGCGCAGCTCGCGCTCACCTCGAGCGGCGGCACGCTTTCCGGCACGATGGCGGGCGAGGCCGGCTCGACCGCCATCTATGACGGCAGCGTCAGCGGCGACCGCTTCTCCTTCAAGGTCGACATCACCCAGCCCATGCCGCTCACCCTCGAATTCTCCGCCGCCGTCGACGGCGACCGCCTCAGCGGCAACGTCAAGCTCGGCATGTTCGGCGACGCGCCAGTCACCGGCACGCGCGGCTAGCCAAAGCCGACGCGCGACCGCGAGTCCCGGGCCGGACCAAGGGTCGACGCCGCCGCCTTCCCTCGGTGGGCAGCGGCGGGCCGGAGCGAAGGTCGCAGAGCGTGGTTCGTCGCCTGGCGGATGGCTCGGACGGGCGCGGGGAACGCGGTGTCCAAACGCATCGACAAGTCCTGGCTGGTGTTCGCCAGCATCGAGAATTTCGGACGCGATCGTTGCGTCGACCTGTTCCGGCGCCCCGATGGAAGCTACGGGTTCGAGGAATTCCGGCGGGACCCTGAAGATGCCGGCGCATGGACCCCGGTCCGGTTCTACTCGAGCGCCGTCTACGCTTCGAAGGAAGCGGCCCTCGAAGCGGCGAAGAAGGCCGTCGCCTGGCTGGCGGAAGAGCGCCGCGACGACGGCGCTGCGATCTGACTCCGGTCAGGCGGCCGGGCCAACCCGTCGTCCCATCGTCGGAGATGGGTCGGTTTGAATCCGGGCTTCGCCCTCCGCGCGTGCTGCGGATCAGGATTTCTCGAGGTCGAGCGTCATGAAGACGCTGTTCGGGTCCGGCACATAGTCGGCGAAGGGCGGGCACTCCACGAAGCCACGGCTCCGGTAAAGCTCCCGCGCAGGGCGAAAATAGTCCCAGGAGCCGGTCTCGAGGCTGAGGCGGGACATGCCACGCGCTCGCGCGGTCGCGATGATGTGGTCCAGCATGGCGCGTCCCGCTCCCCGCCGGCGCAGGGACCGAGCCGTATGCATCGACTTTACCTCGCCATGATCGGGAGAGAGCCGCTTCAGCGCGCCGACCCCCAAGAGCGTTTCGTCATGCCAGATCGTCCAAAAGCTGATGTCAGGCGATTGCAGCCCGGCGAGGTCCAAGGCGTGCGCGCTGCCGGGCGCCGTCTCCGCCCGGGCACTGGTCAGGTGGGTGTGGAGAAGGTCGACCACGCGCGGGTCGCCGAAGTCGCCTTGGGTGATCCGCACCATGGCTGGCCTTCCCGACCGCAGCGCCTTGCAGCAGCGTAAGTCCGGCGACCGAGGACCGCCAAGGTCCGTTTGCCGGCCATGGCCGAAATTCACCCTGACCCGCGTCCCGTCGCCCTCGCTTGACGTGTTTCTGTTTTGTTCGTAGATTGCCGTATCCGCTTCCCGAGACCCGCGGCGATGATCTACAGCTTGGCCCGCTTGGAAACCGTCGCCCCGTTCCTGCGGGCGCGGCGGCCGCCGCCCTACGAGCCG